>JBAPVZ010000247.1:0-5431 GCA_049283435.1 Candidatus Dormiibacterota bacterium | reverse complement strand
CCGCAACCGCGCGGTAAGCAGTCGCAGCGCTACGCGCCCTACAGCGTCTTCTACCCGCGAACGACCGGAATTTGGCAGACGGTCTGGCTGGAGGCGGTGCCGGAGGTCTGGCTCGGCCGGCCCCGGTTCACGCCCGATGTGACGCGGGGGATGCTGCGGCTGGAGCAGCCGGTGCAGGGGTCGGCCGGCGCCTACCGCGTGCGGGCGACGGTCCGCGACGAGCGGGGCGACGTCGTGACGGCCGAGGGCTCGCTCGAGTCCGGTTTCGCGGCCCACGTGGACCTCGCGATCCCGCTCGACCGGCGGCGGCGCTGGTCGCCGGACGACCCGCACCTCTACGACGTCCGGCTGGAGCTGCTCGGCGAGCACGGCAGTGTCCTCGACGCCGCCGACAGCTACGCCGGTCTGCGCAGCGTGACGGTCCGCGGCAAAGCGATCCTGCTCAACGGCGAGCCGGTCTTCCAGCGGCTCGTCCTCGACCAGGGCTACTACCCGGACGGCATCATGACCGCGCCGAGCGACGCCGCGCTCCGCGCCGACATCGAGCTGTCGCTCGCGGCCGGCTTCAACGGCGCCCGCCTGCACCAGAAGGTGTTCGAGGAGCGCTTCCTCTACCACGCGGACCGGCTCGGCTATCTCGTCTGGGGCGAGTTCGGCGACTGGGGGTGCGCCGGCTACGGGCCTGACGAGGAGCGGCAGCGGCCGACGGCGGCCTACCTCACGCAGTGGCTGGAGGCGCTCGACCGCGACTTCTCGCACCCGGCGATCGTCGGCTGGTGCCCGTTGAACGAGACGGCACAGCCACTGCACGACCGCATCACCGACCTCGACGACGTGACGCGGGGCATGTTCCTCGCGACGAAGGCTGCCGATCGGACCCGTCCCGTGCTCGACGCGTCCGGCTACTCGCACCGGGTGCCGGAGTCCGACGTCGTCGACAGCCACGACTACGAGCAGGATCCGTCGCGCTTCCGTGCCCACCACGCCGGCCTCGCCAACGGCGTGCCCTACATGAACAGGTTTCACGAACGGCCGATCTCCGTCGCCTACCGCGGGCAGCCGTACTTCGTCAGCGAGTTCGGTGGCATCCGCTGGAATCCGGAGGCGGCGGCCGGAGATCGTTCCTGGGGTTACGGCGAAGGGCCGTGCACTCTCGAGGAGTTCTACGAACGGTTCACCGCGCTGTGCGATGCGTTGCTCGACGACGCGGCGATGTTCGGCTACTGCTATACACAGTTGACGGACGTGTACCAGGAGCAAAACGGCATCGTCACCTTCGCGCGGGCGCCGAAGTTCGACTCGGAGCGACTTCGGCGGATCCAGCGGCGACCGGCAGCGATCGAGCGGGGAGTCGCGACGGATGGCCGCACCTCGCGACGCGATTGACCTCGCGGCTCCCGCCGCTCGGCTGAAGGACGTCGCGCGCCGGGCCGGGGTGTCGATCAAGACCGTCTCCAATGTCGTCAACCGGTACGAGCACGTCAGCGCGACGACGCGCGCGCGCGTTCTCGCGGCGATCGCTGAGCTCGGCTACCGACCGAATCTCGCCGCCCGATCGCTGCGGCAGAGTCGCGTCGGCGTCATCGCCCTCGAGGTCCCGTCCCTCGGCATCGGCTACTTCACCGAGTTCGCCAGCTACGTCAACGAGGCGGCCCAGCGGCGCGGCTACCTGCTGCTGCTCGATCACACCGGCGGTCGCCATGCGAGCGAGAAGCGCCTCGTGCACGGGCTGCGACCGATGCTGATCGACGGCGCGATCCTAAACCCGCTGTCGCTTCGCCGCACCGAGCTCGACCCCGCGCAGGCGGGGGTGCCGATCGTGCTCGTCGGCGAACGGCAGTTCGGCCAGCTCTACGACCACGTGACGATCGACAACGTCGCGGCGGCGAAGGAGGCGACGCGGCACCTGCTGCTGCACGGCCGGCGACGCATCGCGGCGATCGGGCTCGACGGCAGCCGCCGGGCCGGCGACACGATCCGCCGTCGCTGGTGGGGATTCTCGACGGCGATGGAGGAGGCGGGCCTCCCGGTGCGGGACGACTGGGTGCTGCCGGGCGTCGACCAGGGGCGGCGCGACGGGCTCGCGAGCGTGCGCCGCCTGCTCGCGCCGCCGCTGCGCCCGGACGCGATCTTCTGCTTCAACGACACCGTCGCGATCGGTGCGCTGCGCGGGCTGCGCGAGGCCGGTGTCGGCGTGCCGGACGAGGTCGCGGTCGTCGCGGTCGACGACATCGAGGAGGGCCGGTTCTCGACGCCGTCGCTCTCCACGATCGCTCCCGACAAGGCGGGCATCGCCCGCCTCGCGGTCGAGCTCCTGATCGACCGCATCAACGGCCGCCGGACGGGCCCTGGGGAGCTGTTCGAGGTCGGCTACACCCTGCTCGTGCGGGAGAGCACGGCCGGGGGAACGATCCCGGTCTGATCCCCGCGAGCTCCGCCTCGCGGACCCCGCTCATGCTTCCCTCCTGAGCGTCGCCAGTGCCATGTCGTACAAGATGGCGGGAGAACGGTGGGCGTGGCGGGGCGCGGTTCGCTCCGAGGGAGGCATGACGATGCGGGTGGCGAGAGCGGTCGCGGAGATCCTGAAGCGCGAGGGCGTCGAGTGCCTGGTCGGGTATCCCGTGAACCCGATCATCGAGGCGGCGGCGGAGGCGGACATCCGGACCGTGATCGTGCGGCAGGAGCGCACCGGCCTGCACATGGCGGATGCGCTGAGCCGGGTCACGTCGGGTCGCCGGGTCGGCGTCTTCGCGATGCAGCACGGGCCGGGCACCGAGAACGCGTTCGGGGGGGTCGCGCAGGCCTACAGCGAGTCGGTGCCGCTCGTCGTGCTGCCGGCGGGCTACCCGCGGCGCCTCACGAATGTGCCACCGAACTTCAGCGCGCTGCTGAACTACCAGCACGTCACCAAGCTGGCCGAGCAGCCGTCCCTCCCCTCCATCGTGCCGGACGCGCTGCGCCGCGCGTTCCGCCAGGCCCGGAACGGACGCCCCGGCCCCTCCCTCGTCGAGCTTCCGGTCGATGTGCTGGCGGAGGAGATCGAGGAGCCGATCGCCTACCGTCCCGCACCGCGCCTGCGCTCCGGCCCCGACCCGCGCGAGGTCGACGAAGTCGCGCGCGTGCTCGTCGAGGCGCAGCGGCCGCTGCTCTACGCCGGGCAGGGCGTGCACTACGCGGAGGCCTGGGAGCAGCTGCGGGCGCTCGCGGAGCTGCTCGAGGCGCCGGTCACGACGACGATCGAGGGCAAGAGCGCGTTCCCCGAGGACCATGCGCTCGCGCTCGGCTGCGCGGGACGCTCGATGCCGCGACCGGTGCACGACTTCCTGCATCGCGCCGACGTGCTGTTCGGCATCGGCTGCTCGTTCACGCGCACGAACTTCGGGGCGGCGATCCCGACCGGCCCGGACGGGCCGACGATCGTGCACGCGACGCTCGACCCCGGGGACGTCGACAAGGACGTGCCCTGCGACTACGCGCTGATCGGCGATGCGGCGCTGACGCTCGATGCGGTGCTGGAGGCGGTCTCGGAGCGACTGTCGGGGAAGCCGCGGGGCCGTCGCGCGGCGGTTGCGGCGGAGATCGCCGAGGGGCGCGCGTCCTGGCTCGCCGAGTGGGAGCCGCGCCTCAGCTCGGACGAATCACCCCTGTCGCCGTACCGGGTGCTGCGCGACCTCGCCCGCACGGTCGACGTCGCGAACACGATCATCACCCATGACGCGGGCAGCCCCCGAGATCAGCTGGTGCCGTTCTGGGTGAGCAGCGAGCCGCTCTCCTACCTCGGGTGGGGCAAGACGACGCAGCTCGGCTACGGGCTCGGCCTCGCGATGGGCGCCAAGCTCGCCCGCCCGGACCGGCTCTGCATCAACGTGTGGGGGGATGCGGCGATCGGCTTTACCGGGATGGACTTCGAGACGGCCGTCCGCGAGCGCATCCCGATCCTCTCCGTCCTGCTCAACAACTTCTCGATGGCGATGGAGCTACCGGTCATGCGGGCGGCGACGGAGAAGTTCCGCAGCACCGACATCAGCGGCAACTACGCCGAGATGGCGCGCGCGTTCGGCGGCCACGGCGAGCGCGTCACCGAGGCGAGCGAGATCGTGCCCGCGATCGAGCGCGGCATCCGCCAGACGCAGGAGGGCGTGCCGGCACTGCTGGAGTTCATCACCGCGAAGGAGATCACGTTCTCGGTCTTCCGCTGAGTGCTCGTCCTCGCGCAGCGCGCGTTGCTGACGCGCCGATCGCGGGCAGGCGTGCACTTGGCGTCAGTGGACGACCGTCAGCGACGTTGCCGCACGCGCCGACCCGCACGTGATTTCGACCGGCCAGGTGCCGAGGGTCGTGGCGCCGCCGACGTGCCACGTCCAGGACGCTCGCCCCTGTGCGTCCGCCGCCACGGGGGCGAGTCCCGCCGCCTCGGACGGCCCTGATTCGTAGTTGACCGTGATGCTGCAGGCTGCGCCCGCCGTCGTGCTGACGACGACGGTCGCCTCGGCGTTGCGCGCGACGGTGCCGGGAGCCTGGACGATGGCAACCGAGGCGGGTGGCGGAGCGGGGGGCTGCGGGAAGGGCGTGGCGGGTGGGGCGGTTGGTGCCGGCGTGGCGGGTGGGGCGGTCGGCACGGGTGTGGCCGGGGGCGGCGTCGGCGGCGGGGTAGCAGTGGGCGTCGCCGTAGGGGTTGCGGTGGGAGTTGTCGTGGGAGTCGCGGTGGGAGTCGGCGTCGCGCGCGTTGTCGGGCTCGCGGAGACGGTGACGCTCGCGACGCGATCGCCGCCGTTCGCGGCCGACGCGGTGGCGTCGACGGTGATCGCGACGAGGAGCAGCGCCGGCAGCGCGGCAGCCGCGATGACCTTGACGAGCCGGTTCGTCCGCGCCGAGGCGCCCGGGATCGGCCAGGGCGCGCGGGGGCGCATTCCCTGGTGCTGACCAGGCGGGTTGGATCGCGCGTGGTCGCCCGGTCCGGTCGGCGGTGGAACCGGACGCCACACCTGGCCATCCCAATACCAACGGCCGTCCGGCGTCACGTTCTGCTGCTGTGGTGGTCGCTGGTTGCTCATTGCCGCCCTCTGATATGACGCTCCCGAGATGACGCTCGCAGGAGAGCGTCCGGGAACCATCGTGTGGAGGTCGGCGCCCGTCTCCATGAGTTATGTGTCCCGCCGCCCTCTGGGTCAAGGGCTCGCACTGGACGGCGGCCGTCTGCCCGGAGTTCGATCCCCGGTGGCGCGCGTTTTGACTCCTTGAGCAATGTGTATAGATTTAAGATTCTTGGTGTATCTTGACGTGTATGAGGACCAACGTCGATATCGATGACGAGGTTCTGCAGGAGGCGAAGCGCGTGGCGGGGGCGAGGACGAAGCGCGAGACCATCGACATCGCCCTGCGAGATCTTGTGGCGCGACATCACCGGGCGAGCATCCTCGAGCTGCGGGGC
>JBAPVZ010000246.1:0-4293 GCA_049283435.1 Candidatus Dormiibacterota bacterium | reverse complement strand
CCTCGAAGGCGTCGTCGACGTCGACGGTGCCGCGGTCGTCGTCGGCGGCGAACGTGCGCGTCGTCCCCTGCACCGCTGCGATCTCGCCGACGAGGTAACGGCCGAGGTCGATCACGTGCGTCCCGAGGTCGCCAAGTGCCCCCGACCCGGCCCGCGCCTTCTCGAACCGCCACACCGGCGGTCGCGCCATGCCCCAGCCCTGGAGGTAGCGCGCCCGGAAGTGGCGAATCTCCCCGAGATCACCCGCCTCCAGCAGCTCCCGAGCGAGCCGGATCGCCGGCACGAACCGGTAGTTGAACCCGCACATCGAGACGACGCCCGTCGCGGCGACCCGCTGCCAGATCTCGTAGCTCTCGTCCGCGGTGCGGCCCAGCGGCTTCTCGCACAGGACGTGCTTGCCGGCCTCGGCGGCCGCGATCGTCGGCGCCGCGTGCAGGTCGTTCGGCCCGCCGTTGTCGAACAGCTGCACCCCGTCGTCGGCGACGAGCTCCGGCCAGTCGGAGTACGCACGCGCGTAGCCGAAGCGGCGCGCCGTCTCGGTCACCGCGTCGCGATCGCGGCCGCACAGCGCGACCAGCCGCGGCAGCAGCGGCGGCGGCCACATCATGGTCGCGGCGCGCAGGTACGCGTTCGAGTGCGCCCGGCCCATGAACGAGTAGCCGAGCATGCCGACACCGATCTCCGCGATCGCAGCTCCCGACGCCATCGACGACACCTCCCTGCTGGACCGGCCCGAGCCTCCCCGAGGCTACGGCTTCACTGCCGGCGAGCGCCGCCATCCGCACCTCACTTGTAGAGCTTCGTGTAGGGCTGGTGCGGGTTCCAGTCGCTGAACACGAAGTCGTCGCGCGTGATGTTCGTGCCCTGCTTCTGGTTGACGGTCTTGATCGCGGTGTCGAGGCTCGCCTCGTAGCGATTCTGCAGCGCGCTCAGCACCGACTTCACGCTGCCGCTGATCTGCCCGGTGTAGAGCCCGTCCATCGTGTCCGCCCAGGTCGGCACGGGCGCGATCTGCTGCTGGTAGACGGTGCTGATCTGCGGCGTGCGCACGGCCGCCTCCGGCCGCAGCACCGTCCACTTCGACGCCCAGTTGTAGGACTTGGACGAGAGCGAGTCGATCTTCGCGTGCGCGATCGCGGTCGGAAAGGCGGCCGGATCGCCGACCCCGTCGTACTCCGACCACTGCACCTGGCCGTTCAGCGTCGCCAGGTAGTTGTAGATGTCGCCGATGACGGGGCCGAGCGGCGTCGTCGTGGAGCGGAACCAGGTGTTCGAGCCGCCCGGCCCGTACGACATCGGAAACGCGCTGGCCAGGTCCTTCTGGACCGGCGGGAGCGCGGCACCGAGCGGGAAGCTCGCATTCGCGGCGCGCCAGGCCGGAATGTTCCAGGGGCCCTGCAGGATGACGCCGGCGACGCCCTGCGGGAAGCGTCCACGCGCGCCGGGCGCGTCGATGCTCGCCGAGTCGGGGAAGAAGCTGCCGTCCGCCTTGATCGCGAGGAACAGCTCGACGGCGGCCAGGTACTGGTCCGAGGTGAAGTTGTAGTGGCCGGTCAGCGGGTTGACGACCGGCGTCGTGCTGCTGGCCGCATGCGCGCCCGCCTGCTCGGCGAGCGTGTCGACCATGCCGCTCAGCTGGCCCGCCTGCGTGAGCCCGACGATGATGCCGTAGTACTGGCCGGCGCCCTTCTTCGTGATCTTCTGCAGAGCGGTCCGGAACTCGTCCCAGGTGAGCGGCGTCTCGCTCGGGTCGTAGCCGGCGGCCTTCATGTAGTCGGTGTCGTAGAGCATCAGGTTGTTGATGCGGTTGTTGCCGGTGAACGGGACGCCGTAGGTCTTGGCCCCGAAGTCCGTGACGCCGTTCGCGAAGATGCCGACCGGGAACCGCTTCTTCACCTCGGCCCAGTTCGGCACGATGTCGTCGACGGCGCCGACCCACTTGTTCTGGACCGCCTGGGCCGTCGTCACCGCGGACGGGAGCTGGAAGACGTCCGGGGCGGTGCCGTTGCGGAGTCCGAGCAGCACCGACTGCTGGATCGTGTTCCAGCTCGTGCCGGTGTACTGCACGGCGATGTTCGGGTGCTTCTTCGTGTAAGCGGGGAAGAACGCGTTGAAGAAGATCGCCTTCTGGTCGCCGCTGTCCATCCAGCGGAGCTGCACGTTCTGCGTCGGCAGCTTCGCGCCCGAGTCGGGGATCTTGAAGTCGCCGGCATTGACCTTCGTGATCGGGGTCGTCTGGGTCGACACGCCGCAGGCGGCCGCGGCGAGCCCGGCGCCGCCGGCCGCCATCAGCTGCAGCAGCGTGCGTCGCGACAGCCGCCGGTTGAGCATCTCTTCGCGTGGATCGAACATTTGGACTCGTCTCCTGCCATTCCTCGATGGGTGACTGCGCGGCGCCTACTGCTTGACGGCGCCGGCGATGCCCTCGACGAAATAGCGCTGCAGGAACAGAAACACGACGACGACGGGGAGCAGGGCGATCGTGCTCGCCGCGCAGAGTGTCGCCCAGTCGGTCAGGTTCTCGCCCTGGAACGAATAGACGCCGACCGCGAGCGTCCGCAGGTTGGGCTGGCTCAGGGTGAGCACGAGCGGCACCAGGAAGTCGTTCCAGCTCGCGATGAACTGCATGATGATGACGGTCGCGATGACCGGCTTGGCGAGCGGCAGGTAGATCTGCACGAAGACCCGCAGGAAGCCGGCGCCGTCGACGGTCGCCGACTCCTCCAGCTCGCGCGGGAGCTGACCGAAGTAGCCGGCGAAGAGCAGGATCTGGATGACGTGGGCGGAGCCACTCTCGGCGAGGATGATGCCGAACAGGTTGCCCTCCAGGTGCATCGCGTTGATGAGCGTGAAGATGGGCAGGATCGTGAAGCCCTGCGGGAGGAAGACGATCGCGGCGAGGAACCCGATCGTTATCTTGCGGCCGGGGAACGAGTAGCGGCCGAGCACGTAGCCCATGGTGGAGGTCGTGAAGAGCACGATCGCGACCCCGCCGAGGGTGACGATGACGCTGTTCACGAAGTACTGGCCCATGTCGGCTTTGACCCAGGCGTTGATGTAGTTGCCGAGCTGGACCACGTTCGGGATCAGGTTCAGGCCGCTGAAGATCTCGCCGTTCGTCTTCAAGGAGGAGGAGACCATCCACAGCATCGGGTAGATCCAGACCAGGCAGATCGGGATCAGGACGATGGAGAGGATCAGCCGGCGCACGCTGGCTCGCGACCATCGCCGGCGCCCCAGGCGTGCCGCCGCCGGTCCCTCCAGCTCCTTCGCCCGCACGCTGCTCACGTTCTCGCCCCCGCAGCCATCCGGCTCGGTCGCAGGCGGCGCAGCGCGAGCGCCTGCACGGCGACCGCCGCCATCAGCAGGACCCCGAACAGCACCCCCGCCGCCGACGCGTAGCCGAACTCCGGTCGCCCCGTCGACTGCCCGCTCGACTCGACGCCGAACGCCATCCGGAAGATGAAGACCTCGATCGTCTCCGACGCGAAGAACGGGCCGCCGCCGGTCAGCGCCTGGATGAACGCGAACACCTGCAGGTTGCCGACCAGCTGAATCAGGCCGATGATGAGCGCGAAGGGGGCCATCAGCGGCGCCGTCACGTGCAGGATCTGCTTGAACCAGCCGGCGCCGTCCACCTTCGCCGCCTCGTAGAGCTCGGTGGGGACTGTCTGCAGCCCGGCCAGCCAGTAGATCATCGGCTGGCCCATCCACTTCCAGACGAAGATGCCGATCGCGGTCCACACGACCGAGTGCGGGTTGCCGAGGAAGTTGATCGCGCTGTGCGTCAGGTGCAGGTCGAGCAGCACCTGGTTGATCGGGCCGCCGTAGGCCGCGAAGACGAAGGTCATGACGATGCTGATCACCGCCGTCGTCGTCACGACCGGGATGAAGAAGAGCGTGCGGAAGATCGGTGCCAGGCGCAGGGCGCGGTCGTTGAGCACGATCGCGATGAGCAGCGAGACAGCGAGCTCGACCGGCGTCGCGATGCCGGCGAACCAGGCGGAGCGGCCGAGCGAAGCCCAGAAGTAGCTGTCGTGGAAGAGCTGGGCGTAGTTCTGCAGTCCGATGAAATCTTGGAGGCCGGTGATGCCGTCCCAGTTGTACAGCGAGTAGAGGAAGGAGGCGAAGATCGGGTAGACCGAGAACATCGCGATCAGGACGAGGCCGGGCAGCATCAGCAGGTAGCACCAGCGAGCCCGCCAGATCTGCCGGCCGAGCGAGCGCCGGCGGGCGCGTGGCGCCGTGGCCGCGAGTTGCCGGTCCATCACGCGCGCACTCGCCGCTCGCGGA
>JBAPVZ010000245.1:0-2870 GCA_049283435.1 Candidatus Dormiibacterota bacterium | reverse complement strand
GGCACGGGCGGCGCGCCGAGCGGTAGCCCGTCGAACGCCGGGTCGGGGGCGGCGCCCGCCTCCGTCTCGGCGTAGGTCGCGACGGTCGGGGTCGCCGAGCCCAGTAGGAGACGGGCGCCGGTCAGCTTTGCCAGCTCGCGCGCGACCCAGCTCGCGTCGTAGCGCGGCAGCCGGTCCTGCTTGTAGGCGCTCGAACCCTCCTCGTCGAGGACGATCAGGCCGAGCTGCGGAATCGGCGCGAAGACACCGGAACGGCTGCCGATCACGAGGTCGACCTGGCCGCGCCGGACCCGCCACCACTGTTGTGCCCGCTCCAGCTCGGTGAGCCCGCTGTGCAGCACCGCCAGCCGGACCCCGAGCCGGCGCGAGAACCGCTCGACGAGCTGCGGGCCGAGCGCGATCTCCGGTACCAGCACGAGCACCCGCTGGCCCGCCGCCAGCGTCTCCTTCGCCGCGGCCATGTAAACGTCGGTCTTGCCGCTGGCGGTGACGCCGTGGAGGAGCGTGCGGGGGTGGGCGCGGACCTGGTCGAGCGCCGCGAGCTGCTCTTCGGTCGGCGCCGGTCCGGCCTCCGCCGGGCCGGCCGGCTCCCCGTAGGCCAGGAGCCGGCTGTGCCGCGTCTGGCGCGACGAGGGGCCGGCCCCGCTCGAGCGGCCGGTCCGCACGCGGGGTGGCAGCATCGCTCGCAGGCACTCGATGAGCGGCGCCCAGTAGTGGCTCGCGACCCGGCCGGCCAGCTTCATCTGCTCCGGCAGCAGCAGCGGCGCGGTGTCGGCCCGGGCGATCGGCTTCACCTCGAGGCCGGGGTCGCCGTCGCCGACGCTCGTCACGTACCCGACCGATTCGCGGCGTCCGAACGGAACCCAGACGCGATGCCCGACGGCGATCGTCATCCCCTCCGGGATCGCGTAGGAGTAGACCACTCGCTCGATCGAGCGCGCCCCCTCGACGGCGATCCCCGCGTACCGCATCGGCAGCGTCAGGCCGGCGGGTTGGTCGCGAGCAGCGGCAGCATCGCGTCGAGCAGGCGGTCGGCGATCGTTCGCTTCGGCAGGCGGGCGAGCTCCAGCCGGCGGCCGTCGCGGCAGAGCAGCACGCCCGCGTTGTCGTCGGCGCCGAACGCGATGTCCCGCCGCCGGATGTCGTTGACGAAGATCGCGTCGAGCCCCTTGCGCGCGAGCTTCGCGGCCGCGTGGTCCTCCAGATCTCGGTCCTCGGCCGCGAACCCGAGTCGCGCCAGTCGCTCGGTCCCCGGTTCGGACGCGAGCTCGCGCAGGAGGTCGGGACCCGCCTCCAGCTCGAGCACGAGGCGGTCCCGGCCCTCGCGGTGGATCTTCTCGGACGAACGGTTGACGGGACGGAAGTCGGCGACCGCTGCCGCCATCACGAGCAGGTCGGCGTCCCTGATTGCCGTTCGCAGGGCGGCCAGCATCTCGTCCGCGCGCTCGACCAGGCGGATCGTGACGCGCGGATGTCCGACCTGGATGCCGGTCGTGACGAGCACCACGTCGGCCCCCCGATCCGCTGCCGCCTCGGCGAGCGCGGCGCCCATCTTGCCGCTCGAATGGTTGCCGATGTAGCGCACCGGGTCGATCGGCTCCCTGGTCCCGCCCGCGGAGACGACGACGCGGCGCCCCCGCAGATCGTCCCGCCGCACCAGCACCTCGGTCAACGCCGCGACGAGCGTGGCGTTGCCGGCCAGGCGGCCGGCGCCGGCGTGGCCGCTCGCGAGCCGGCCGCCCTCCGGCCCGACCACATCGACGCCGAACGAGCGCAGGCGATCCACGTTCGCCGCCACCTGGGGCTTGCGCCACATCGCGTCGTTCATGGCCGGCGCGACGAGCACCGGGCAGCGAGCGGCGAGCACGGTCGCGAGCACGACGTCGTCGCCGCGGCCCTGTGCGAGCAGCGCGAGGGTGTTCGCGGTCGCGGGCGCGACCAGGATCGCATCCGCCCAGTCGCCCAGCTCGACATGCGGTTCCGGGTGGCCGCCGGGCGCCCAGAGATTCGTCGTCACCGGGCGGCCGCTGAGCCCCTGCAGCGTCAGCTCGCCGACGAACCTCGCCGCCGCCTCGGTCATCCCGACCCGCACCTCGACTCCGTGCTGGGTGAGCAGCGACACCAGGTCGGCCACCTTGTAGGCGGCGATCCCGCCGCTGACGAGGACCGCGACGCGGCGGCCGCCGAGCGCCGCCGGGACCTCAACGTTCTCGAGCGGGCTCATCTCGCGCCTCGCGCTCGGCCGCCAGGATCGACTCGATCTCCCCGACCGCGCGCTCGAGATCGTCGTTGACGACGACGTGGTCGTAGCGATCGACGAACGACATCTCGCGGGCCGCCAGCTGCTGACGGGCCACGACTTCCTCGGGCGACTCGGCGCCGCGCTCCAACCGCCGCCGCAGTAGCTCCTCCATGGAGGGGGGCGCGAGAAAGACGAAGACGCCGTCGAGCCGGCGCGCCCGGACCTGCTCGGCGCCCTGCACTTCGATCTTCAGGATCACGTCGTCGCCCGCCTGCTGCAGACGCTCCACGCGCTCGGCCGACGTGCCGTAGCAGTGCCCGTTCACGATCGCGTGCTCCAGGAATCGGTCCTCCTCGACCATCCGCTTGAACGTGGGCCGGTCGACGAACGTGTAGTGCTCGTCCTGCCGCTCGTAGTCACGGCGCGGGCGCGTCGTGTAGGAGACCGAGTAGCGCAGCCGCGGATTCAGCTCGCGCAGCCGCTCGATGACGGTGTCCTTGCCGACCCCCCCCGGCCCGGAGAGCACGATCAGCAGCCCGGGGTTCATCCCGCGCCCCCCGACCGGCACCAACCAGCGCCGTTTGCCGGCAGCCGGCCCCTTCCGAAGTGCAAGTGGCGACCGTCTGCC
>JBAPVZ010000244.1:0-5971 GCA_049283435.1 Candidatus Dormiibacterota bacterium | reverse complement strand
GTCCGGAGCGGCGCACCCGAGGGTGGCTGCCGGAGCTGGGGGTCGGCAGCTCCCGGCATCGGCGGCTGCGGCAACCGGTCGTCCTGCTGCTCGCTCACCGATCGATCATCGCGCATGTGCGTCCCATCGGCAAATCCGGCCTCGTTCGCCGCGATCAAAAAACACGAAAGACGACCAGGTCAACTTGGTCGACCAGCTGATCTAACCTGGGCGTATGCAGGTCACGGTGCAGGAGGCGAAGACGCAGCTCTCGCAGCTCCTGCGCAGGGTGGAGGCCGGCGAGGAGATCGTGATCCGGCGTGGGCCTCGACCCGTCGCCATGCTCGTACGGGTTCCCGTGACGTCCGAGACGCGGGCGATCTGGGGCAGCCTCGAGGGCTCGATCGGCCCCGACTTCGACGAGGTGCCGGAGGAGTTCGACGAATACGTGCAGCGTCCGACTTGAGCGCCTATCTGCTCGACACCAACGTCGCGGTCAGGCTCCTCCTGGGGGATCGCAACGGCGTCCCCGGGCGAGTCGCCGCCACGCTGGAGAACACCGAGCATCAGGTGTCCCTCAGCGTCGCCAGCGTGTGGGAGATCGCCATCAAGCGCTCGCTCGGACGTCTGGCCATCGATCGGGCGTGGTTTCCCGCCCTGCTCCAGCTCGGCTTCGAAGTCATGCCGGTGACGGCGCTGCACGCGGCGGAAGTGGAGCGTCTGCCCTGGCACCACCGCGATCCCTTCGATCGTCTGCTCATCGCCCAAGCCCGGGTCGAGCGACGAACGCTCGTCACCGCTGACCGCCGGCTGGCCGCGTACGACGTCCCGGTTCTCTGGTGAGCACCGCCCGCGCCTCGGTGGCCCGCTCGTCGCCGGCCTTGCGGGGGGCGCACCCGAGCTGCCCCGGGGACCCGGCTCAGTCCGCGAAGTGGCTCCTGAACCAGCCAGCGATGCGGTCCAGGCGCTCCGCCCGCCGGTCGGGCCGTCCGTTGCGAGAGAGGTCGTGCGCCTCGCCGGGAAAGCGCACCAGCTCCACCTCCCGGCCGAGCAGGTGCAGCGCGCCGAACAGCTCCTCCGCCTGGGAGATCGCGCAGCGGAGGTCGGCCTCGCCGTGCAGCAGCAGTAGAGGGGTCTCGATGTCGCGCACGTAGCGCAGCGGCGAGCGCCGCCACAGCTCGTCCGGATCGGGCCACTCGATCGGCCCCAGCTGGTCGCGTCCCCAGGCGACGATGTCGTGCTGCGCGTACTCGCTGACGAGGTTGCAGATCGAGCGCATGGAGACGGCGGCCCGGAACCGGTTCGTGTGACCGATCAGCCAGTTCGTCATGAAGCCGCCGTAGGAGCCGCCGGCGACGCCGAGCCGGCGCTCGTCGACCCAGCGCTCGCGGGCCGTCAGCTGGTCGAGCGCGATCAGCAGGTCCTCCGCGTCGCCGCCGCCCCAGTCCTGGACGACCGCGCGCATGAAGTCCTCTCCGTAGCCGTCCGAACCGCGCGGATTGAGGTAGAGCACCCCGACGCCCTGGCCGGCGAGCAGCTGGAACTCGTGCATGAACCCCCAGCCGTACTGGCCGTTCGGACCGCCGTGGATCTCGAGCACGAGCGGTGCCGGCGTCGCCTCGCTCGCTCCCTCCGGCCGGAGCAGCCACCCCTCGAGCGGCCGCCCGTCGGCCGCGGTGAACTGCTGCGGCTCCGGCGTCACGAGGGAGCGCTCACGGAGCCAGGGATTCGCGTCGGTCGCCTGCCGCTCCGCCGGCTCGCCGCTCGTCGCGAGGTAGACCTCGCCGGGCTGCTCGGCGTCGTTGGCGGCGAACGCGAGGTGGCTGCCGCGCAGATCGAAATCGTAGAGGGCGCGGTGGGAGGTCGCCAGCTCCGCGCGCACCTCGCCGGCGAGATCGACCGAGTGCAGGTTCGCCGTCCCGCGCTCGGACGCGAGGAAGTACAGCCGCTCGCCCGCCGCATCCCAGCGCAGCCCGAGGCCCGAGCTGACCCGCATGTCGCCGATCACGCTGCCGCCGACGTTCGCGTCGAACGTCGCGGTCAGGCAGCGCGGCTCGCCCGGCGCCGTACCGGCACCGACGACCCAGACCCGGTTGAAGTAGCCGGCACCCACCTCGTTCGGTCCCAGGTACGCGATGCGGGCGCCGTCCGGCGACCAGCGAGGACCACCGGTCATCCGCCCGCGCACGATCGGCGTCACCGCTCCCCCGTCGAGGTCGACGATCGCGATGTCGCGAGTCCGCCGCAGGTCGGCGCCCGGCTCGTCGTCGCCGGCGACGACGAAGCGCGTCCCGTCGGGCGACCAGTCGAATCCCTCGACGTCCCAGGCGCCGGTGCTCACCTGCCGCGGCTCGGCGGCGCCATCGGCCGGCACGACGAACAGGTGCACGCGGCGGCCGTCGAACGGGCCGACGCCGTTGAAACGCCAATCGAACCCGCGCACGACGCGAGCGACCGGCGGCCGGCGCACCGCGGTGCCCTCCGGCGGCCGCGGATCCTCGACGACCGCGTCCGGCTGGGAGGGCACGCGTGCGGTGAACGCGATCCGCGTGCCGTCGGGCGACCACCGATAGGCGAGCACGCCGTCTGGGAGCCCGGTCACCTGCCGCGCCTCGGCGCCGCCGGGCAGATCCAGCACCCGGAGTTGATCGACCTTGCCTTCCCGGCTCAGGAAGGCGAGCCGGGCGCCGTCCGGCGACCACTCCGGCGACCGCTTCCGACCCGCCTCGTCGGTGATCGGAGCACCGTCGCCGCCGGCGGTGCCGGCGACCCAGACCGCCGCCCGGTTCTCGCGGTCCTCCCGATCCCCCCAGCCGACCTCCCAGGCGAGACGCGTGCCGTCCGGCGCGAGCCGCACGTGGTCGAGCCAGCGGAAGCGGTAGAGGTCCTCGGCGGTGATCGGGGTGCGTGGCATGTTCTTCTCACCATAGATTCCGGCGCCCGTCGTAGCCGTTGTCACGCCATCGTCACAGGGCGGCCGTAATCTGCAGGGTGTGATGGAGCGGCGCGTGTGGCGCGGGATCGTGGCCGGCGCCGTCGCCGCGATCGCCGCCCTGGCAGCGATGGAGATCGTCGCGGCGGTGCTCGGCACGGTCACGATCCCGGACCTTCTGCAGGCGCCGCTGCTCGCGCATCTGCCCGGCCCCGTCTTCGGCTTCCTGATCGACCGCCTGCAGCACTGGGGCAAGGTCACCGAGGAGATCGGCCTGCTGCTGCTGCTCGTCGTCGTGCTCGCGGCGCTGGGCGGGGCGGCCGGTGCGCTCGCGTCCCGGGTTCCCGCGAGCGGTCTGGTCGCCGCGCTGGTCGCCTGGCTCGTGCTCGACGGTGCGATCCTCCCCCTCGCCGGCGCCGGCGTCCTCGGGGCCGGACACGGGCTGCTCGAAGCGGCGACGACGACGCTGCCGTTCGCGGTCTACGGCCTGCTCCTCCAGGGCCTCCTCGCGCCGCGGCCGGGGACCGGCCTCGACGCGGGCCGCCGGCGAGCGCTCGGCCTCGGCGCCGGCCTGCTCGGGCTGTTCGTCATCGGGGTGACGCGCGTCCCCGCCTGGGCCCAGTCGCTGACGACCGGGGGCAGCGGCCGCGGCGCGCTCGTGCCCGCGTTGACGCCGGCCTCGCAGTTCTACATCGTGTCCAAGAACTTCACCGATCCGGACGTCGCGGCGGCCGGCTGGCGGCTCCGTCTGTCCGGCCTCGTCGGCAAGCCCCTGACGCTGACCCTGCCCGAGCTGCGCGCCCTGCCGAGCGTGACCGAGACGCTGACCCAGGAGTGCATCAGCAATCAGGTCGGTGGCGACCAGATCTCGACCGGCCACTTCACCGGCGTGCGGCTCCGCGATCTGCTGGCGCGGGTGGCACCGCAGGCGGACGCGACGACGCTCGGGTTCTCCGCGTCCGACGGGTACACCGAGTCGATGCAGCTCGCGGCCGCGCAGAGCGACGAGCGCGTACTCGTCGCCTACCTTCTCGACGGTGCTCCGCTGCCGACCGAACACGGGTTCCCGGCCCGGCTGCTCGTGCCGGCGCATTACGGGATGCGGGGGCCGAAGTGGCTCACCGGGATCACGGTGGGGCGCAGCGCGCCCGGGGGCTACTGGGAGCAGCAGGGATGGGACCCGTCGGCGCCGGTGCAGACGACGTCCCGCTTCGACGCCCCCCTGGACGGCGCCGTACTGCCGATCGGTGCCGTGCTCGTCGGCGGCATCGCGTTCGCCGCCGATCGGGGCATCCAGAGCGTCGAGTGGTCGACCGACGGCGGGACGACCTGGCGACCGGCGACGCTGGAGGCCCCGCTCTCGCCCCTCACCTGGGTGCGCTGGCAGGCGACCTGGCACCCCCCACGCGCCGGCAGCTACCGACTCGCGGTGCGCGCTCGCGACGGGAAGGGCACGCTGCAGACGTCGGCGGTGGCGAATTCGTTCCCGAGCGGCGCAACCGGCCTGCACGAGATCGACATCTCGATCGGCAGCAGCACCTCCGGCTAACGCCAACGCCTTCCTGGAGAGGGGCCGATTGCCGGCAAGCGGCCCCCACTTCGCGCCGTGAGGCGTCCACTTGCCGGCATTCGGCCCCTTTCTTTCCGTTTCTTCCCGTTCCCGGCCCTCAGTCCCAGACGAGCGAGGCGCCCTGCTGATATTCGGTGACGCGGGTCTCGAAGAAGTTCTTCTCTTTGCTGAGGTCGGTCGACTGCGACATCCAGGGGAACGGGTTCTCGGTGCCGTACTGGCGAGGCAGCGCGAGGCGCTCCAGGCGGCGGTCCGCGACGTGCTCGACGTACTCGCCGAACAGTGACGCGTTGATGCCGAGCAGCCCGTCCGGGCACGCGTCGAGCGCGTAGCGGCGCTCGTACTCGACCGCCTTGCCGACGAGGTCGACGATCTCCTGCTGGAACGCGGGCGTCCACACCCGCGGGTTCTCCTTGCGGATCGTTGTGATGAGGTCGCAGCCGAACGCGAGGTGCAGGCTCTCGTCGCGCATGATGTACTCGAACTGCTCGCCGATCCCGACCATCTTGTTCTGCCGCTTCAGCGCGAGCATCATGGCGAACCCGGCGTAGAAGAAGATCCCCTCCATGAGGACGTAGAACCCGACCAGATCGTGCAGGAAGCGCTGCACCTGCTCGTCCCCCTGGGTCGAGAACCCGGGATCGAACACCGACTTCGTCAGGTCGACGACGAAGTCGTCCTTCTCCTGGATCGAGGGGATGCGCTGGTACATGTTGTAGACGTCGTCGGGCTCCAGGCCGAGGGTGTCGCAGCAGTAGATGAAGGTGTCGGTGTGCACCGCCTCCTCGAACGCCTGGCGGAGCAGGTACTGCCGCGCCTCGGGATTGGTGACGTGGCGGTACACGGCCAGCACGATGTTGTTCGCGGTCAGCGACTCGGCGGTCGAGAAGAAGCCGAGGTTCCACAGGATCAGCCGCCGCTCCCCCTCGCCGAGCACCGTGCGCGACTTCCACTGCTCGACGTCGCGCTGCATCGAGACCTCTTCCGGCGTCCAGTTGTTGGCGACGCCCGACTGGTAGTAGCGCCGCGCCCACGCGTAATGGATCGGCAGGATCTTGTTGGGGTCGGTCGCCGACGCGTTGATGATCGGCATTACTGGCACGCCTCGCAGTCGGGGTCGTCGATCCGGCAGAGCTTGCTCTCACCGTCCGGGACCGCGCTCGGAACGGCGAGCGGGCGCGAGAGGCCTGCCGGGGCCGGCTGCGCGACTCCCGCCGCCTGCGCGACCGGGGTGCCGGCCGGCACGGCTGCGGTCGGCTGGGGCGCGGGGGCCGCGACGGTCACCTTCGGGGCGTCGACCGCCGCGTAGTCGCGCTCCTGGGTGAAGCCGTAGCGACCAGCGTCGAGCGTCGACTTCTCGATCTGGGAGGCCGCCAGGCTGCGCAGGTAGTACGTCGTCTTGAGGCCCATCCGCCAGGCCGCCCGGTACGTCTCGTCGAGCACCCGCCCCGTCGCGCCGCGCAGGAAGACGTTGTGAGACTGGCTCTGAT
>JBAPVZ010000243.1:0-6742 GCA_049283435.1 Candidatus Dormiibacterota bacterium | reverse complement strand
GAGGAGTGGGTGACCAACGAGTTCGGACGCCGGTTGTTCGAGATCTTCTTCAAGACGTACACCGAGAAGGTGTGGGGGATCGGCACCGCAGAGCTCTCGGCCGACTGGGCTGCGCAGCGCATCAAGGGCCTCGACCTGCGCCAGGTCATCACGAGCGCGCTGCTCCCCAAGCGGGCGGTGCGACCCGGCGACGAGGTCGTGAAGACGCTGATCGACTCCTTCCGGTACCCGCGCCGAGGCCCGGGGCAGCTCTGGGAACGGGTCGCGGGCGAGCTCGCCGAGGACGGCTATCCGGTGCGGATGGGCCGGACCGTGCGCCGTGTCCTCCGGGATGACCGCGGCGTCACCGGCGTCGTCGTCGAGGACCGGGACGGGCGCACCGGCACGATCCCGGGCGCCGCCTTCGTGTCGACGCTTGCCCTCCGGGACCTTGTCCGCGCGCTGGATCCACCGCCCCCGGAGAAAGTGCGAGCCGCCGCCGATCGCCTCGCCTACCGGGACTTCCTGAGTGTCGCGCTGATCCTCGACCGCCGTCACGTGTTCCCCGACAACTGGATCTACGTCCACGATCCGAGCGTCCGCGTCGGGCGCCTCCAGAACTTCAAGAACTGGAGCCCGGAGATGGTCGCCGATCCGTCGCGGACCTGCCTCGGCCTCGAGTACTTCTGCTTCGAAGGAGACGGGCTCTGGACGTCGAGCGACGAGGACCTGATCCGGTTGGCCGGCCGTGAGCTGGCGGCGCTGGGCCTCGCTCGCGAGTCCGACGTCGTCGACGGCACCGTCGTCCGGCAGCCGAAGGCCTATCCCGTCTACGACGCCGTCTACCAGCAGCACCTCGGCGTGCTCCGCGAATGGCTCGAGCGTGCGGTGCCGAACCTGTTCGTCTGCGGCCGCAACGGCATGCACAAGTACAACAACCAGGACCACTCGATGCTGACCGCGCTGATCGTCGCGCGCCGCATCGCCGGGGTCTCCGACCAGGACCCCTGGCGCGTGAACGGCGACGCCGAGTACCTGGAGGAGGGGGGCGCCGGGGTCGAGCGCGGCGGTCGGGCGGTGCCCCTGCCGACGAGCACGTAGCCGCCGAGCTGGACGGCCGGATCGCCCGGTGGCCCTGCTACGCTTCGAGGGTCCCCGAGAGAAGTGCCTCTGGCGCCTGGGGCGGAGCCCGGACGGTGGCCCCGCCTTGCCGGCGTGGAGGCGTTCTGGAGCAGACCCATGGCAGCGACCGACTCCCGCGGCGCCTCCCGGTTCACCTCGGAATCGGTGACCGAAGGCAACCCCGACAAGCTCGCCGATCAGATTGCGGATGGGATCCTCGACGCGATCCTGGCCAAGGACCCGCTCGCTCGCGTCGGCTGCGGCGCGACCGTCACGACCGGCCTCGTCCTCGTCGCCGGCGAGATCACGACCGACTGCTACGTCGACATCCCGAAGATCATCCGGGCGACCATCCGCGACTGCGGCTACACCCGCGCCAAATACGGTTTCGACGCCGAGACCTGCGGCGTCCTCGTCAGCATCGATGAGCAGTCGCCCGACATCGCGAGCGGTGTCAACGTCGGCGGCGCGGGCGACTCCGGGAACGTGTTCGGCTTCGCCTGCGACGAGACGCCCGAGCTGCTGCCGGTGCCGATCGTCCTCGCGCACCGCCTCGCCGAGCGCCTCGCCGCCGTCCGGCGCGACCGCCGGCTCGCCTACCTGCGGCCGGACGGCAAGGTGCAGCTGACGGTCGCCTACGGCGCCGACGGCAAGCCGACCGGTGTCGACTCGGTCGTGATCGCGGCCCAGCATCACGACGAGGTCGTGCCGGAACAGCTGCGCACCGATCTCACCGAGCACGTCGTGACGCCGGTGCTCGCTGCTGCCGGGCTGGCGGCGGGCGAGGTCCAGATCAATCCGACCGGTCGCTTCGTGATCGGCGGCCCGGTCGCCGACGTCGGCGTCACCGGCCGCCAGCAGATCGTCGACACCTACGGGGGATGGGCGCGTCACGGCGGGGGCGGGTTCAGCGGCAAGGATCCGACCAAGATCGACCGGGCCGGGGGCTACGGTGCCCGCCACGCCGCCAAGAACATCGTCGCCGCGGGCCTGGCGGCGCAGTGCGAGATCCAGCTCGCCTACGCGATCGGCGTCGTCAAGCCGGTCGCGGTGCGCGTCGACACGGCCGGCACCGGCGCCGTCCCCGACGCCGAGCTCGAGCACGCGATCCAGCGGGTGTTCGACTTGAGCCCCCTCGGCATCATCAAGGAGCTGAACCTGCGCCGGCCGCTCTACCGCGCCGTCGCCGCCTACGGCCACTTCGGCCGTCCCGAGCTCGACCTCCCGTGGGAGCGCACCGATCGGGCCGACGACCTGCGAGCGGAGGTCGGGATCGCCTGATGTACGCAGTCGTCCCGGCCGGCGGCGCCGGCTCCCGGCTCTGGCCGCGCTCCCGGCGCGCCGCCCCCAAGCACGTGCTGCCCCTCTCGGGGTCCGGCAAGCCGCTCCTGCGCGAGACGATCGACCGCCTGCGACCGCTCGCCGAGGACGTCTACGTCGTGACCGAGGCACGCCAGCAGCCGCTCATCTCCTCGCTCGTGCCGGAGATGCCCGGCGGCGCGATCCTCGTCGAGCCGACCGCGCGCGGCACGACGAACGCGATGGGTCTGGCGGCGCTGACGCTGTTCGAGCGTGACCCCGACGCGGTCATGCTCTGGAGCGCCGCCGACCACGCGGTGCGCGGCGCCCGCGCGTTTCGAGAGGCGGTCGAGCGCGCCGTCCGCGTCGCCGAGAGCTCGCGCGAGCTGGTCGCGATCGGCCTGCGTCCGTCCTACCCGGCGACCGGGTTCGGCTACATCGAGGCGGGCGAGACGGTGCGCTTCGGTCGCAACCAGGCGATGCGCGTCAATCGGTTCGTCGAGAAGCCGAGCCTGAGCGTCGCCGAGCGCTTCGCCGCGAGCGGTCGCCACTTCTGGAACCTCTCCATGTTCTGCTTCCGCTGCGACGTCTTCCTGGAGGAGCTGGAGCAGTTCGGACCGACCCACCTGGAGGGCCTGCGCAAGGTGCTCGCCGCCCGCCAGGCCGGCAACGAAGCGAAGGCGGCGAAGCTCTACGAGAAGCTCCCGAACGAGGCCGTCGACTACACTGTGATGGAGAAGACGACCCGCCTGCTCGCCGTGCCCGCGAACTTCCAGTGGACCGACGTCGGCTCGTGGACGGACCTGGCGGCGCTGCTCCACTCCGACGACAACGGCAACGTGATCGAGGGTCCTGCCGTGCTGCTCGACGTCCACAACAGCTTCGTCTCGGCGCCCGACAAGCTCGTTGCCGTGATCGGGCTGCAGGACCTCGTCGTCGTCGACACCGACGACGCGCTGCTCATCTGCGACAAGGCGCGGGCCCAGGACGTGAAGAGGATCGTCGAACAGCTCGGCACGACCGGTCGCAGCCAATACTTGTAGCGTTGCGCAGCCACGACGGGCGTCTCGGCCCGTCCCGGCGGCGAGGAGAGTCGTGAACCGCAGCATCACGTTCGGCACCGACGGCTGGCGAGGGATCACCGGTGACGACTTCACGTTCGACTCCGTGCGCCACGTCGCCCAGGGGATCGCCGAGTACCTGCGCTCGGTCGGCGGCGAGACCGCCGTCGTCGGCTACGACCGGCGGTTCGCGTCCGAGGTGTTCGCCGACGAGGTGGCCCGGGTTCTCGCCGGCAACGGCGTGCGCGCGCTGCTGTTCGACCGCGCGTCGCCGACGCAGGTCGCGTCCTGGACCGTCATCGCGCGCCGTGCCGCCGGGGCCGCCGTTGTCACCGCGAGCCACAACGCCTACCTGTTCAACGGCATCAAGTACAAGCCGGAGACCGGCAGCTCCGCCCCGCCCGAGGTGATCCGCGAGCTGGAGCGGCGCATCAACGACGGACTCAGGCAGGGGGAGGCGCGGGTGCGACGCGCCGGTGCCGGCGATCCGCTGATCGAGCGCATCGACCCGCGACCCTCGTACTTCGAGCAGCTCGGCAGGATGGTCGAGCTGCCGCGCCTCCGCGCCGCGGGGCTGCGCATCCTCCACGATCCGATGTACGGGTCGGGCGCCGGCTACCTGGCCGAAGCGCTGGACGGCGGCGCGACGACCGTCAGCGAGCTGCACGGAGAGCGCAACCCCTACTTCGGGGGCCACAACCCGGAGCCGATCCCGCCCAACATCGACGACGCGCAGGCGGTGCTGCGCCGGGGCGGTCACGACCTCGCGATCCTGACCGACGGAGACGCCGATCGCGTCGGGATCCTCGACGAGACGGGACGCTTCGTGACGACGCTCGAGGTCTACGCGCTGCTCCTGCGCTACCTGGTCGAGGTCCGCGGTTGGCGCGGGCCGATCGTGCGCAGCATCAACATGACGGCGATGGCGGACCGTCTCGCCGAGCGCTACCAGCTGCCCGTCTTCGAGGTGCCGATCGGGTTCAAGAGCATCGCCCCGAAGATGATCGAGACCGACGCCGTGCTCGGCGGCGAGGAGTCGGGCGGCTACGCGATCCGCGGGCACATCCCGGAGCGGGACGGCGTGCTCGTCGGCCTCATGATCGCCGACTACGTCGTGCGCACCGGGAGGTCGCTGCACACGCTGCTCGGGGAGCTGGAGGAGCTGGTCGGGCCGAGCGCCTACCGCCGGCACGACTTCCACCTGCCCCGCGACACCTACGACGAGGACCGGCGACGCATCCTGGCGACGCTCCTCGAACACACCCCGACCGTCGTCGCCGGCCAGCGCGTCCTGAGCCTGCGCGACGACGACGGCCTGAAGTTCACGCTCGCCGACGGCAGCTGGGTGCTGCTGCGGGCGAGCGGCACCGAGCCGACCGTGCGCGTCTATTCGGAAGCGCGCACGCCGGAGGAGGTCGACGCCCGCCTGCAGGCACTGGAGGACATCGTGGAGATTCGAGACCATGGCTGAGCCCGTTCGTCGCGCCGTCGAGTTCAAGGTCGACAAGCCCTGGGGCTACGAGCTGCGCTGGGCGATCACCGACCGCTACCTCGGCAAGATCCTGCACGTGAACCGGGGAGAGGCACTCTCGCTCCAGTACCACGAGCGAAAGGACGAGACGATCATGGTCGAGCACGGGCTGCTCGACGTCGAGCTGGACGGCACCGTGCACCGCATGGCGCCCGGCGACCTGGTCCACATCACGCCGGGCACGCGGCACCGGATGGTTGCCGTCGAGGACACGGACGTGTTCGAGGTCTCCACGCCGGAGATCGACGACGTCGTCCGATTGGAGGACCGTTACGGTCGCGCCGGGAGCTGATTTGGTCCCGACGCTTGGGTTCTCGCAAGGTGCCCCTGGGCATCCGGCGCACGTTGCGAGCGTCCGCCATTGCTCCGAGGGCAGTAGCATGGTGCGACGGTGAAGCTACCGCCACCTCAGGACGTCGACGTCCTGCACACGGTAAGGGAGATCAGCCGGCGGGACGGCCGTTTCCTCCTCTCCGTCGCGGTCGTGCTCGTCGCCGTGAGCCTCGGGCTCCGCTCGTCGCTGATCCCGCAGCAGGAGATCTGGGCCTTCGTCGCGGCCCCGCTGCTGATCGCGCTGCCGGCGTTGGTCGGCTATCTGCGCGAGGTGACCGCGCCGACGTTTGAGCATCTCGTGCCCGGACTGCTCGGCGCGTTCGCGGTCGTCGCGTTCGCGCAGATCGTGACCGTCGGCTGGGAGTACGACCTGATGGTCGTCGCCTACGGCGCCTGCTACGTCGTCGCCGGCCAGCTCGACTACCGGCATCTCGTCGACCGCCAGAAGCCTGGACACCTGGTCGCGCAGGAGGGCATTCTCGCGCTGCTCGTCGGGGGCGCGTTTCTCGCCATCCTGCTGCTGCAGTGGCCGCTGCCGCTGCGCCTGGCCGGCTTCTTCCTCGTCGCCGTCGCCGCCTGCTACCGGTCGTTCCGCGTCTTCGGGCATCCGATGCCGGTGCGGCGCGCGATCCTGCTCTCGTTGATCGTCGGACAGCTCGTCACGTTCTTCGGCTGGGCGATGAGCGTCTACGTCTACTACGCGGCGGGCATGTTCGCCGTTCTGCTCTTCCTGCTCTGGTATTTCAACCGGGGCCTCATCCGGCACACCGTCGAGGAGAGCCTGAACCGCTGGGTCGCCGTCGAGTACGCGGGCTTCGCGGTCGTCATCGGCTACCTCTTCCTGACCAGCTTCCTGCCGCGCTGAGGGGGGCGGCGAAGGCGCGGCGCCCGGGATCAGACCGAGTCCACGCCAAGCGACCGCCTGCGGCCCGGGGGGACCTCAGCCGCCGGCATTGGCCCGAACCGTTCGTTCGGACCTGACCGTCATCTGGAACGGCCCCGCCTGGCCACGAGCACGCCGATCACGATCAGGATGACCACGACCACCACGATCGCGGCAATGATCTTGTTCGGCGTGATCGCAGTCGAGATCAGGTAGATCGAGAGTTCGTTGAGCATGGGTTCAGAACCTCAGTGGGTCCGGGGTTACCGCCGGGCTGACGGCCCTCCGGACGATGGATTGCAGGTAGACCGCACCGCATGGTAACGCGGAGCGAGGGGTGCCGTTCCACCCCTCAGGCCTCGAATGGGTTGAACACCGGCACCCCGATGCCGGCGACGTCGGCGAGGTTACGGGTGGCCAGTGTGAGGCCGTGGACCAGTGCGGTCGCGGCCATCAAGGTGTCGACCACCGGCCGCGAACCCGGCGCGTTGAGCCGCCCCCATCGATCCGCGACCTCGAGCGAGACGGGAAGGA
>JBAPVZ010000242.1:0-6201 GCA_049283435.1 Candidatus Dormiibacterota bacterium | reverse complement strand
CACGCCGCCGCCGGCGGCACGGCATGCGCGTGCACGACAGCGCGCGCACGCTCGCTCTGCTCCAACGTGACGCCGACGCCCGACGCGACCGCGACGTCCGGCGCTGAGCACGGGTCAGGCGCGGAGCGGGCCCAGCGCGTCGCTCTCGAGCAGCGCGCGCACCGCCCGGCCGCGGTGGCTCCACCGATGTTTCTCGTCGTCGCCGAGCTCGCCGAACGTACGGCCGAGCTCGGGCACGAGGAACAGCGGGTCGTAGCCGAACCCCTTTCCCCCGTCTCGGGGCGGGACCAGCTCGCCGTCGCAGACGCCCTCGAAGGCACGCGGCTGGTGGCCGGGCACGACGACCGCGAGCGCGCTGACGAACCGTGCCTCCCACGGCTGAGGATGGCCGGCGAGCCGCCCGAGGACGATCGCATTGCGCTCGTCCTGCGTGGGGGCGATGCGCGCCGAATGCAACCCCGGAAAGCCGTCCAGGGCTTTGATCTCCACCCCGCTGTCGTCACCGAGCGCGGCCAGCCCGGTCGCACGTGCCGCGGCTGCCGCCTTCAGCAGCGCGTTGCCGGCGTAGGTCGGCGCGTTCTCCTCGACGCCGGTCGCGCAGGCGACCAGCTCCACGTCGGGCAGCCGGAGCAGCTGCCGCATCTCGCGCAGCTTCCCCGGGTTCCCGGTCGCGACCGCCAGCCGCATCCGCGCCGTCAGCGACCGGCGAGCGCGCGCTTCTGCGCGACGATGAGCTCCCGCACGCCCTGCCGTCCGAGCGCGAGGAGCGCCTGCAGCTGGCCGTCGTCGAGCGGATCCCGCTCCGCGGTCGCCTGGATCTCGATGAAGCGGCCGTCGTCGGTCACGACGCAGTTCATGTCGGTCTCCGCGATCGAATCCTCGGCATAGTCGAGATCGAGGCGGGGCTCCCCTTCGACGATGCCGACGCTGACCGCAGCGACGTACTGGCGGAGCGGGTTCACCTTCAGCAGGCGCGCGTCCTGCATGCGCCGGATCGCCTCGTACAGCGCGCAGAAGGCACCGGTGACCGACGCGCATCGCGTGCCGCCGTCCGCCTGGAGCACGTCGCAGTCGAGGGTGATCGTTCGCTCTCCGATCGCGCGCAGGTCGACGATCGTGCGCAGGGAACGGCCGATCAGCCGCTGGATCTCCTGCGTCCGACCGCCCACCCGGCCGACCGCCGACTCACGCTGGCCACGATCATGCGTCGCCCGCGGCAGCATCGAATAATCGGCCGTCACCCAGCCGAAACCGGTGCCGCGGCGGTGATGGGGCACGCGATCCTCGACCGTCGCCGTCACCCAGACCCGCGTCCGGCCGGCGGCGATGAGGCACGAGCCCTCGGCGTGCTCGTTGACACCGAGCTCGATCTCGATCGGGCGCAGCTGCGTCGCGTCGGTCCGCCCGTCGGGGCGCCCGGTCACGAGCGCAGACGCGGCTTGGGGGCGCCGCTCACTTGCCCGAGATCTTGAGCAGCAGCATCGATCCGAGATAGAAGATGACGAGCGGGACGAAGATGATCAGCGGCGAGATCGGGTCCACGCCCGGGGTCATGATGTTGGACACCAGGCCCAGACCGACGAGCCAGTAGAGCCGCTTCTGCCACAGCCATCTCGAACTGATGATGTTCAGCATGCCGAGGGTCCAGAGCACGACGGGCAGCTCGAAGACGACCCCGAAGGCGATCCCGATGGCGAGCAGGAAGCTGATGAAATCGTCGCCGTTGGGGAGGTACTGGAGCACCCCGCCGCCGCCGAAGCTGTCCAGGATCTTCAAGAACAGCGGCAGCGAGTAGAAGCAGGCGGCGACCCCGAGCAGGAAGAAGAAGCTCGTCGCCAGGATCAGCGGCAGCGCGATCCGCTTCTCGTGCATGTGCAGGCCGGGGGCGACGAACCACCACGCCTGCCAGAAGATGATCGGCGACGCGAAGAACGTCCCCGCGTAGAGCGCGACCTTGAGCCGCAGCACGACCGCGCCGGCCGGCCCGAAGTAGACGAACGAGTGGGTGAGTCCGGCCCGGTGCTCGATGAAGGCCAGGAACTGCACGGTGAAGAACCAGCAGACGATGCTCACCGCGACCCAGGCGATCGCGGAGATCGTCAGCGCACGCCGGAGCGCGTTCAGGTGATCGACGATCGGCATCTGCGAATCGTCGACGGTCTTCTTGCTCGGGCCTCGAGTCAGCAGTCCCATGCAGGTGTCATCGGCCGCGACCCAGGAGTCGACGCACGCCCCCTCGCGCAGGCGGCCGTCACCAGGCGCGGAAGGTGGCTACTTGCTGCCGTTCGACTCGGACGAGGCGGCGACGTTGGAGACCTTCGACTTCTCGCCGTCGGCGTCCTGCCGCTCGACCGCAGTCTTGATCTCGTCCTGGACGTCGTCGGTCGCCTTGCGGAACTCCTTCATCGTCTTCCCGACGGCGCTCCCCAACTGGGGCAGCTTGCTCGGGCCGAAGATGATGAGAACGATCGCGAGCAGGATCAGAAGGTACGCAGGGTGGAATCCAAACGGCATTACAGATTTACCTCTGAACGTGGATTTTACGGCGGCGACGTCGGGGCTCCCGCGTCCCACCGCCTCCCTCGAACACGATAGTCGTTCGGTGCCAAGCTGCGCAAATCGAGATCTCGGCCGACCTCAGCCGCCGGTGATCGAGATCTGCAGGATGCGGTCCGACCCGCTCAGCTGCGACACGTTGTCGAAGCCGGTCGTCACCGTCGCGAAGTGATTGTAGGGCACGCTCGGATTCCCGCCCTGCCAGCTGCTGCGGGTGATGAAGAACTGGGAGCCGGAGATCCTCCCGTCCGGCAGCCTCGCCATGCCGAGCGATCCCGGCTGCCACGAGGTGCCCTTGGGGATCGGTGCCGCGGCGAGCGAGTAGCCGGGCCCGGCGGGGTCGCCCGCGGAGATCTGCCACGACTGGGCGCCGAAGAAGGACTGCCCGTTGTAGTACCCGTTCAGCGCGAGGACGACGAAGTTGTTGACGGTCTGGGGCGCCTGCTTCGTCTGCAGGACCAGCTTGAGGTTGCCCTGCGTCGTCTGGACCACCGCGTCGAGCTCGTGGGTCGGGTTGATGCACATCGAGGGTGCGCCGGCGTAGAGGCCGGGCGCGAGGCGGGAGGCGGTTCGGCAGCTCGCGAACGCGCCGCTCGGCCGGGAGACCGTGAAGACCTGGACCGCGACGCCGGCCGCGAGCACGAGCGCGACGCAGACGCCGGCGATGATCGCGGTCGTGCGTGCCGAGAGCGGAGGCCCGAACGGCTCCGGACCGGCCTGGGGGCGCGTCGTCTGGCGTGGTCTGCGTGGCATCAGCGATTCAGGATCGGGCTCGCGCCTCGACGATTGCCTGGGCGAGGCCGCGGGTAGTGTAATCGCGCGCCACGATGTCGACCCGCAGACCAAGTCGCCGCGCGGTCTCGGCGGTGACGGGTCCGATGCAGGCGACCCGGGTGTGCCGCTGCAGCTGCTCCAGCTGCTCGGCCGTGAACGACCGTGCGAAATGCGTCGCCGTCGAGGACGCCGTGAACGTGACCACGTCGGCCCCCCGCCCCTCGAAGAGCGCCTGCAGCCGCGTCTCGACGCCGGGCGGCGAGACGGTGCGGTAGACGGGCAGGAACTCGACCTCGGCGCCGCGCCGCGCGAGCAGCTGGGGAAGCGCGTCACGGGCTTGCTGGGCTCGCGGCACGAGGACCCGGGAGCCGGCGATGTCCCAGCCCTCCAGCGCCTCCGCGAGTCCTTCGGCGGTGTACTCGCCGGCCACCAGGTCGGGACGCAGCCCGTGACTCTCCAGGGTGCGCGCGGTCTCCGGCCCGATCGCGCAGACCCGGCAGCGAGCGAGATCGCGGGTGTCGCGGCCACTGCCCAAGAGGAGCTCGAAGAAGAGGTCGACCACATTCGCGCTCGCGAACACGACCAGCCGCGTCTGGGCGAGCTGGGCCATCGCCGCCTTGGACTGCGCACTGTCGATGAGCGGCTGGATCTCGATCGTCGGGATCTCGATCACGGAGGCGCCGAGGCGGACCAGCTCACGGCGAAACACGGATGCCTGGCGACGGGCGCGGGTGACGAGCACCCGCATGCCGTGCAGGGGGCGGCGTCCGACGACGTCGAGCCGTTCGGCGAGCTCGGCGCCGGCGCCGGTGATGAGCACCGCTTCGCCACCGAGGCCGCGGGCTCGGGCGGCGGCGATCAGCTTGCCGAGCGGCGCACTGACCCGCTCCTGGGTCGCCTCCCCCGCTTCCGACAGCAGGGCCGCCTGCTCGTCAGGCGCGTGACCGGCGCGCAGCAGCAGATCGACGCCCGCCTCCCACCAGCCGTCGGCGAGCCGCAGCACGATCGAGTCGCCCTGCGCGACGGCGCCGATCGCGACCGACGCGGAACGGCCTTCCAGGGTCAGCGGCACGCCGCCCAGCGTGGCCGCCGCCGTCTCGACGAGCACGCCGGGGACGACGTCGAAGTCGATGCCGGCGTCGACCAGGCGCTCCGCCAGCGCCGCGCCGTCGCTGAAGGCGTAGGGGTCGCCGCGAAAGAGGACGACGACATCGGTGCCCGCGCGCGCCTGCGTCACGATCTCCGCGGGCCCGGCATAGCGCGCGACGTCGGCGGTGTCCGGCGCGTGCGCCAGGATCGCCTCCTCGCACCCCGACTGGTGACGGACGATGTCCGCCCGAGAGATGACGTCGGCCGCCTGCAGCGTCAGCAGCTGCGGGTTGCCGGGACCGATGCCGACGAGCGTGACCTGCAAGCTGCGGTCTAGTTCCGGAACGTGAACCCGACCGGGCGGCGCGTCCGCTCGGCATCCTTCGGCTTGCGGAGCAGCACGGTGAAACTGCCGTCGGCCTCGATGATGTCGACGAGGTTCCAGCCGTCCTTCGACGCCTTGCCGAGCAGCTCGGGCAGCGTCTTCTGGTCGGCGATCTGCTTGCCGGTCAGCACCTCGGTCCGGTATTGGAACTCAGGCGAGGGCGCCCCGCCGACGGTGGGGATGAGGGTCGCCGCCGCCGGCGCGGACGGCTCCTGCTCAGGCTCTTCAGGCTCTCCGGGCTCTTCCTCGGCGCGGGGTCGCATGGGCGGATTCTACGTGCAGGGGGGATGGACGGTCGCCCGAGGACCTGGTGCGTCAGGGCGTGAGGTGCGGGTGGTGGGACTCGAACCCACACGCCGGAGCCGGGCTTTTTAAGAGCCCTGCGTCTGCCAGTTCCGCCACACCCGCATCGAGCGCGGTGCGCTACCGCTTCGGATACTCGTAGAAGCCCTTCCCCGTCTTGCGGCCGAGCTCGCCCTTCGCGACCTTGTCCCGGAGCACCTGGGGCGCGCCGGGGCCGCCCTCCGCCCGGGCTCGGTCGTCGATCGCGCCGACGAAGATGTCGACGCCGCTGAAGTCGAGGAGCTCGAACGGGCCCATCGGCCAGTTGAGCCCCTTCTTCACTGCCGTGTCGATGTCGACGACGCTCGCGTAGCCGCCCTCCAGCAGACGCAGCGCCTCCTCGGAGGCGGCGAAGAGGATGCGGTTCGCGATGAAGCCGTGGATCTCCTTCTGCAGGACGACCGGCACCCGGTCGATGCTCTGCACGAATTGGACCGCGGTCGCGACCGTCTCCTCGCTCGTCTGCGGCCCGCGCACGATCTCGCAGAGCTGCATGACCGTGACGGGATGGAAGAAGTGCATGTTGCAGCACTGCGCGGGGCGGGTCGAGGCCTCGGCGAGTCGCGAGATCGCGATCGTGCTGGAGTTCGACGCGAGCACTGCGCTCGGGTTGGCGTCGGTCGCGAGCCGCTGCCAGACCTCGAGCTTGACGTCCAGGTTCTCGGGCACCGCCTCGATGACCAGGTCGGCGTCCGAGGTCGCCTGCGTGAGGCCGGAGGACGTCGTGATCGCGGCGAGCGCGGACTTCACCTCCTCGGCGGAGCGCCGCCCTCGCTCGACGGCACGAGTCGCCAGCCGCTCGTTCTGCTCCGTCGCGCGCGCCAGCTGCTCCGGCATCGCGTCCTGCAGCGCCACCTGATAGCGGCCGCTGTAGGCGGTCTGGAGCGCGATCTGTGAACCCATGGTGCCCGCACCGACGACCGCCACCTTCCTGATCTCGGACATTGCTTCGATTCCCCGTGCATGTGTGGACCTCTCTTCGGCGGCGGGCTCGCCGGGCGCGGCCCCGGGGCCACGCCGAACCCGCTCCGAGCAGGATATCGCGGCGTTCTCGC
>JBAPVZ010000241.1:0-3106 GCA_049283435.1 Candidatus Dormiibacterota bacterium | reverse complement strand
GAGCGCAAGGCAGGCCCTTGACGAGATGGCTGCCGGTGGCGCCCCGAATGTCCGATCCTAGAACGGTCATGTCGACGACGGCGCGGTTCGGGCCGCCGCTCACCGTTTCCTCGGCGCTACGCGACGTGCCGCGCATCGGGCAGGTCGGTGCGCGCCAGCTGGAGCGCCTCGGGCTCCGCACGGTCGGCGACCTCCTGCTCGACCTGCCGGTCCGCATGGAGGCCTACACGGACGCGCAGGACGAGCGCTACGCCTTCCGCGACAAGGAGAAGACGACGGTGACCGGCCACGTCGGGTGGATCGGCACCAAGCGCATCCGGACGCGGAAGCTGCCGCTCGTCGAGATGACGCTGCTCGCGGATGTCGGCGCGAGCGTCCAGGTCACCTGGTTCAACCGGCCGGACGTCGCGCGCAAGCTGCAGAAGGGCGATCGCGTCCTGCTCGCCGGCGCCGTCCGCTCGCAGGGGTGGGGCGTCCGGATGACGAACCCGACGTTCGAGCGAGTCGGCGCGGACGGGGTCGCGACCGGCCGGGTCGGCGGCCTGCAGCCGGTCTACGGGCTGACCGCCGGGCTTAAGCCGGAACGCATCCGCAGCTGGGTGGAGGGGCTGCTGCCGCTCGCCGACCAGCGGGAGGATTCGCAGCCGGCGAGGCTCCTGGACCGGCTTCGCATCCTTCCGCTCGCCGATGCCGTGCGCCAGGGGCACCAGCCGGCCAGCGATGACGAGTTCCGCGTCGCGAAGCACCGGATGCAGGTCGCCGAGATGCTCGAGCTCCAGGTCGCGTTCGGCCTCTCGCGGCGCGGGCGGGAGCAGGAGCGGGCGACGCCGGTGCCCTACCGCCAGGAGGTCATCGACACGTTCAAGGGCGGTCTCCCGTTCGAGCTCACGGTTGCGCAGCGGAGGGCGATCTGGGAGGTCTATCGGGATCTCGAGGGTGAGCACCCGATGAATCGCCTGGTGGACGGCGACGTCGGGTCCGGCAAGACCGCGGTCGCCGCGGCAGCGGCCGCGATGGTGCATGCCAACGGCCAGCAGTCGGTGCTGCTCGCACCGACTGAGATCCTCGCTCGCCAGCATCTGCAGAAGTGCCGTTCCTACCTGGAGCAGGCGTTCGGTGACCTGCGCGTCGACCTGCTCGTCAGCGGGCTGCCCGCCGCCGAGCGGCGGCGCGTCCGCACGGCGGCCGCGTCGGGCCATACGGCGCTGCTCGTCGGCACGCACGCGCTGCTCGAGGACGAGGTCGAGCTGCAGGACCTGGGCCTCGCGATCGTCGACGAGCAGCATCGCTTCGGCACCCGGCAGCGCGAGCTGCTGCGCGCGAAGGCGCATGAGCGCCGCCCGCACCTGCTCGCGATGACGGCGACCCCGATCCCCCGCACCTTCGCGCTCGCGATCTACGGGGAGATGGCGCTCTCCGTCATCGACGAGTTGCCGGCCGGCCGCACGCCGGTGGTGACGCAGGTCGTCGAGCTGGATCGCCGGGAGGGGGCCTACGCGCTCGTGCGCGAGCAGGCACGCCTCGGGCACCAGGCGTTCATCATCTGTCCCCTGATCGAGGGCACCGAGACGTCGACGGCGAAGGCGGCGACCGACGAGTTCGAGCGGCTGAGGAAGGAAGTGTTCGGGGATCTCCGGCTCGCGCTCGTCCACGGTCGCGTGAAGAACAAGGACGAGGTGATGGACGGGTTCCGCGCCGGCCAGGCGGACATCTTGGTCGCGACGTCGGTCATCGAGGTCGGCGTCGACGTGCCGAACGCGACGGTGATGCTGATCGAGGGGGCCGACCGGTTCGGGCTCGCCCAGCTGCACCAGTTCCGGGGGCGCGTCGGCCGCTCCGCGCTGCAGTCCTATTGTCTGCTGCTCGCCGACGACGCGACCGACGCCGGACTCGGTCGCCTCCGGCTCCTGGAGAGCACGACCGACGGCTTCGAGGTCGCGAAGCTCGACTTCGAGCGACGGGGACCGGGGCAGCTGATCGGCAACCGCCAGCACGGCGAGCGCGACGCCGCGATGGCCGCGCTGGAGCAGCCGGAGCTGCTCAGCGAGACGCGGGAGGTCGCCGAGGAGCTGCTCTCCCGCGACCCCGACCTACGCACCGCACCGCTCCTCGAGCAACGGGCACGGGAACGGCTCGAACAGACGGCGATGAACTGAGGCCTGCCTGCGAGGCCTCGGGGCACGATCTCCTCGAGAGAGGAGGATGCGCGCCCCGATCTGCTCGCCCTGCCGGGACCTAGACTCGGCCCATGGCAGCACCGACGACCCAGAGCCCGGCTGATCTGCTGGCCGAGCTGATCCGCTTCGACACGACGAATCCGCCGGGCGCCGAAGGGCCGTGTCTGGAGCTGATCCGCGGGCGCTTCCGGGAGCGGGGGATCGAGGGGCAGCTGCTCGCCGGCGACGCCGCGCGGCCGAATCTGGTCGTGCGCGTGCCCGGTCGCGGTCAGGCGCCGCCGCTCCTGCTGCAGGGTCACGTCGACGTCGTGACGACGGTCGGCCAGCGCTGGTCGCGGCCGCCGTTCGCCGGTGAGGTTGCGGACGGTGAGGTCTGGGGCCGCGGCGCGCTCGACATGAAGGGCGGCGTCGCGATGATGGTCACGGCGCTGCTGCGCGGGCTCGACGAGGGACGCCGGCCGGCCGGGGACGTCGTGCTCGCCGGTGTCGCCGACGAGGAGGCGGGCGGCCGCCAAGGCGCGCAGTATCTCGCCGAACGGCACCGCGAGCTGTTCGACGGTGTCCGGCACGGCATCGGCGAGGGGGGCGGCGTGCGTCAAAACCTGGCCGGCACGGCGTTCTACCCGATCATGGCCGCCGAGAAGCGCGCCTGCCGGCTGCGGATGACGTTTCGCGGACCGGGCGGCCACGCGTCCCGCGTCCATCGCGGCGGCACCATGGCGGCCCTCGGGCGCGCGCTCACCGCTCTCGACGAGGCGCGGCTGCCGGTCGCCGTCAATCCGATCGTCGCGCGGCTCGTGGAGACGATCGCGGCGCACGTCGCGGAGCCGGCCCGTTCGACCTTCCTCGCCCTCCGCGACCCGGCGCGCGCGGAGTCTGCGCTGGCAGCGTTGGGGGAGGCGGGGGAGACGCTCAACCCGATCCTCCAC
>JBAPVZ010000240.1:0-1974 GCA_049283435.1 Candidatus Dormiibacterota bacterium | reverse complement strand
GGCCGGCGCCGCGCGCTGCCGCCTCGTCGACCTCGGCAACCCGCACTGCGTCGTCTTCGGTGAGCCGGTGACCCCGGCGCGCTGCCGCGAGCTGGGACCGTATCTGGAGCGCCACCCGCGATTCCCGAACCGCACCAACGTGCAGCTCGCCGAGGTGCGCGATCGGGGACACCTCGCAGCGGTGATCTGGGAGCGCGGCGCCGGCTACACGCTCGCCTCGGGCACGAGCGCGTCGGCGGTCGCCGCGGCAGCGATGCGGATCGGTGCCGCCGACGACGAAGTCCAGGTCGCGATGCCGGGCGGGACCCTCGCCGTTCGCCGGCTGCCAGGTGGGGAGCTCGTGCAGACGGGTCCGGCGCGGCGGGTCTACCGGGCGAGCGTCGACACCGCCGACCTCGTCTGAGAACGGCAGCCGGGTGGCGCCGGCGGTCAGGCGCCCGCTGGCGGCGTCGTGTAGAACGCGGTCGTACGCTCGGCCGCCGCCCGCGCCTCGCCGGGATCGGTGCCGAACGCGATGCTCGCCTCGCACCAGCGGTCGCTGGCATCGGTCGCAAAGAGGCGGCCCGGCTCCGAGGCCGCCCACGCGGCTGCCTTCGCCGCGTCGACCGTCTCGCCACTCGTGAGGTGGAGGGCCAGGGCCGGGAGCGCCAGATCCCAGCCGACGCCGACGGCGCCCGGACCGTAGGTCGCCCAGCGCTCGGGATCGTGGGGCGCGACATGCTCGAGCTCGAATCGCGTTCGGCTGCTGTCGACCGCGGCCAGCGTCACCTCGATCCAGCTGACGCTGCCGCCGAACTCCCAGGTCGCGGCGAACCCGTGTGGCGGGTCGCAGCGTTCGATCGTCCCGCCGGCATTCCCCTCCAGCTGGTACCGGCCGCCGACGCGCAGGTCGCCGGTGACGGGGAGGAACCAGCGCGGGATGCGCTCGGCGCTCGTCACCGCCTGCCACACGTCCTCGATCGGAGCGTCGTAGGTCTGCGCGAGGGCGACCACTCGGCCCTCGCCACTCGCGAGCGTCCGCCCCTCGACCCGCCGTCCGACCGCCGCGATCTGCCGCGTCATGTCGATCATCGCGTCACCTCCATTGCCTTGTCATGCACGTCGTCCGAAAGTATATCAGCGGACGCTTATATACGAGCCCGGGGCTTGCCCGGTCGACGCCGACGCCGGTACCATCCCCGGACGCGGTAGAGGGTTCGCTCACCCGCGCGGCCGTCGTCAGGTTGCACGATCGGCGGGTGACGGAGCGGGCCGCGCCGTGCTAGAGTCGCATCCGTGGCTGGCGAACGGACGTTCGAAGGGAGGAGATGACGATGAGCACGGACTGGGTCCATCTGGAGGGGAGTGAGCCGCTTCGCCCCGCCGGCGCCGAGCGCCTGCAGCCGACCGATCCGAACCTGCCGGTTCGCGTGACGGTCGTCGTGCGCGGGAGGGACGAGGCAGGCCTGGAGCGGGCGGTGCAGGATCTCGATCGCACGCCACCGTCGCAGCGCACCTACCTGAGCCGCGACGAGCTGTCGGCGCGGTACGGGGCCGACCCGGCCGACCTGCAGCGCGTCGCCGACTTCTATCGATCGCAGGGCCTCCAGCTCGTCGAGCAGAACGCCGGACGTCGAACCGTCGTCCTCTCCGGCCCGGCGAGTGCCGTGGCAGCCGCGTTCCAGGTCGGGTTCAGCAACTACCGGCACGCGGCGGGAACCTATCGCGGGCTCGACGGCCCGGTGTCTCTGCCGACCGACCTCGGCGGCATCGTGACCGCCGTGCTCGGCCTTGACGAGCGGCCCCAGGCGGCGACCCGCCACATCGTCGCGCAGGCGGCCACCGGGACCGCGTTTCCACCGCAGCAGGTCGGGGAGGTCTACGCGTTCCCCACCTCCGCCGCCACCGCCGGACAGACGGTCGGCATCGTGGAGCTCGGGGGCGGCTACCAGCAGTCCGACCTCGACTCGTTCTTCCGGAGCGCAGGCGTTGCGG
>JBAPVZ010000239.1:0-5802 GCA_049283435.1 Candidatus Dormiibacterota bacterium | reverse complement strand
GTTCGCCGGTGGCGCGCTGGGCGTCATCGAGGCGACGACGACCTACGATCCACCGTTCGGCTTCCAGATCGCGGTGCACGGCACCTCGGGTGCGACCGTCGGTCTGCTGGAGCGGCCGGAGGGGCGCCAGGCCGTCAATGACGTCTGGACGTTCGCCGGGGAGGCCGACGAGCGGGCCGCCTGGCAGGCCGCGGAGGAGGGACGACCTGGGTTCCCCGAGTTCCACCGTCTGCAGCTGGACGACTTCGCGACCGCGATCCTGGAGGGCCGGCCGCCCGCGGTGACCGGCGCCGAGGGTCGCAAGTCGTTGGAGGTGATCCAGGCGATCTACCAGTCGGAGCGAACCCGGCGGCCGGTGCGACCGACCGAGCGCTGAGAGCGGATCCCGCCGGTGGTAGCGCCCCAGGCAGTCAGCAGAGCGCCAGCACTGCAAGCAGTCAGGCGAGCGGTGCAGCCGCGCGCGCCGCCCGGTTGCCGCAATCATTGTCGACAGTCTGGTGGACACTGGTCACAGACCAGCGACGAGATGTGCCTCTCGACAAGAAGTGAGTTATCGGTCCGGATTGGTGAGTGCCGCGGTGGCCATCTGGACAGGACATAACCGGACAGAATTATCGTCCATGTACTTTGCAAAATCCAGCCTTGACATGAGGAGTAGCACTCCCTAGGATACCGGCCAACGACGAGTTGATTTCGGGACACTGCCTGGCTGCGGCCTGTGTCAGGTCGTCGAATGTCGGGATCCCGAGGGGTTGGTCGCCCAGTGCCAGACGATGGCTCGTGCCCGTCCGAATCGGTTCTCACAGAAAGGCGTGGGAGAAGGAAGATGAACGAAAGACAGCGCTCGGGGCGGTCGTGCCCGTTTGGCCACACACCCGCGACAGCGACGCTCGCCGGCCGGGGAGTACCCGGGCGGTGAGCGAGGACGCTCGCCGGGACGATCTGAAGATCGACATCAGGGACTTCCTGATCTACCGCAAGCTGAGCCGGCGGCGGGCGCTGCAGGCGGGGGTCGGGCTGGCCGCGGGCGCGTTCGGCGTCGACTTCCTGGCCGCCTGCTCGGGGGCGAACAACGGCAACGGGAGCGGGAACGCCGGCGGCAAGACGAGTGGTTCCCCGAAGCCCGCGGGCGGCACGAGCGTCGGCGGCACGCCGCGCGAGCAGACGGTCGTCATCGACCAGACGCCGTTCACCGTCTTCGACAGCTTCAACGTCTTCATCCCCAACGGGTTCGACCCGGCGTCGGGCCTCCAGCAGGTCTGCTTCGAGTACCTCTGGTACCTGAACCTCGTCAACGGCGCGCTCACGCCCTGGCTGGCGACCGGCTACGAGTACAACAGCGACTTCACCCAGGTCACGTTCCACCTCAACCCGGCCGCCCACTGGAACGATGGAGTGCCGTTCACCGCCCGCGACATCCAGTTCACGATCCAGATGCTGCAGAAGAACACGTCGCTGCTCACGAGCGGGTTCCCGACGGCGCCGCTGGAGGTGAAGTCGCTCAGCACGCCCGACGACCACACGCTCGTGATCGACCTGACCAATCCCGATCCGCGCTACCACTACAACTACATCTGCGGGATCGTGAACGGGTTCTACGTCCTGCCCGAGCACATCTGGTCGTCGCAGAACGCGCAGACGTTCAAGTTCGATCCGCCCGTCTTGACCGGGCCCTACAAGCTGAAGAATGCGCTCCGCGACCAGCAGGTCTACGTTTGGGAGAAGGATCCGAACTACTGGAACAAGTCGAAGCTCGACCCGACGCCGCAGTACGCGGCCTGGCGGTCGGCCTCGACCGACAAGGACGTCGCGTTCTCCCAGTTCAAGCAGGCGGAAACCGACTGCGGGAGCGACTATCAGCACGTGTCGGCGGCGATCTCGGGCGGTTACAAGAACGCCGAGATCCTGGACAGCTTCTACGACCCCTGCGAGCGGGCGGTCTGGATCAACGTCGACTCCCCGTCGTCGGGCGGCATCCTGGGCGACTACCGCATGCGCTGGGCGATCTCGAGCCTGATCGACCGCGAGCGCATCGCGAAGAGCATCTGGGTGCCCTCGACCGCGCCCGGCGCCTACCCCTGGACGGACTACAAGGAGAACAAGAAGTGGGAGCTGCCAAGCGTGGCGGCGAAGTACCCACTGGCCTACGACCCGAAGAAGGCCGCGCAGCTGCTGGACGAGATCGGTGCCAAGAAGGACAGCAGTGGGAAGCGCCACTACAAGGGCCAGCCGGTCAGCCTGCAGATGATCACGCCCGGCCTGCCGACCCAGACCGGGGGCGAGTACGACATCGGGCAGCTGATCACCCAGGACCTGAAGGCGGTCGGCATCGACTGCAGCCTGAAGTACCTGGCCTCGGCCGTCTTCCAGCAGCAGTACGAGACCGGCGCCTACGACCTGATCTCCTGGTGGCTCTGCGGTGAGTACCTGGACCCCTACCAGGTGTACGAGCAGTTCACCAGCAACCTGTACGAGCCGGTGGGCAAGACAGCCTCCGCAGGCGACTGGAGCCGGGTGCGCGACCCCCAGTTCGACGCGGCCGTCCACGAGCTCTCCGCGCGCAAGCCCACCGACCCGGCGGCGAAGCCCTATTTCGAGCAAGCGCTGGACCGGTGGTTCCACGACATGTCGGTGATTCCGTCGATCCAGTCCCTGTACACGTTCCAGTGGAACACGACCTACTGGACCGGCTGGCCGACGAACAAGAATCTCTACGGCATACCGCACAACTGGTGGGGACAATTCATGTTCGTCCTGGGCCACCTGAAGCCGGCGGGGTCCTGATCGAAGCGATGGATCATGAGATCCGTCCCGCGTCCGGCGCGGACCCCGACGCCGCGCTGGACGCGCTCGCGATCGACGAGGGAGCTACCCTGCTCGAGGCGGAGGGCGTGCGCGGCTGGTTGTTCGCGCATCCCACGATCGCGTACCTGATCCGGCGCTTCGTCATGTACGTCTTCACGCTCTGGGCCGCGATCACGGCGACGTTCTTCTTCTTCCGGCTGATCCCGGGCAACCCGATCGGCGCCTACATCGCGAGCCTGCAGCAGAGCTACGTCTACAACGCCGCCGCCAGCAAGGCCGTCGTCGCCCACTACAAGCAGGTCTTCGGCCTCGACGGCAATCTCCTGACGCAGTACCTGCACTACATGTATCAGCTGGTCGTCAAGCACAACCTGGGCCCGTCGCTCATCAACTACCCGACGCCGGCCCAGAACGTGATCGCCCAGGCGCTGCCCTGGACGATCGGCCTGCTCGCGCTGAGCGCCGTCATCTCCTGGCTGCTCGGCGTCGTCATGGGCGCGTTCGCCGGCTGGCGGCGCGAGTGGGCGATCTCGCGCTTCCTCACCTACTGGTCGCTGGCGACCGCGAACATCCCCTTCTACTTCGTCGCGCTGATCCTGCTGCTGGTCTTCGCGTTCAAGCTCGGTTGGATGCCCTCGAGCTATGCCTACAGCTCGGGGTCACAGGTCAACCTGTCGCTCGGCTTCGTCTGGGACGTGATCTACCACGGGACACTGCCGGCCCTGTCGATCGTCCTCGTCTCCTCGTTCGGCAACCTGCTCGGGATGCGGCAGCAGATGATCACCGTGCTCGGCGAGGACTACCTGACGTTCGCGACCGCGAAGGGGCTCCGGCCCTGGAACATCCTGCGTCGCTACGCGATGCCGAACTGCTACCTGCCGCAGATCACCGGGCTCCTGATCTCGTTCGGCTTCATCTTCAACGGCAACGTGCTGATCGAGAACCTCTTCACCTATCCCGGCGTCGGCCACCTGCTCGTGCTCGCGGTGCAGAAGCTCGACCTCAACACGATGATGGGCGTCACCGACACGGCGATCTTCATGGTGCTCTCCGCGGTCTTCTTGATCGACATGATCCTCCCCGTCCTCGACCCCCGGATCACACGCGGCTCGGCGGGCGGCGGATGAGATTCGTCCAGGCCTTCCTCCGGCTGCTCCGGCGGAGCCCCAAGGTCAGTGTCGGGCTCGCCATCGCCGTGCTGATCGTCGTCGTCGGCGTCCTCCATGCGCCGATCGTGCAGGCGGTCGGCCAGGGGCAGGACCCACTGACGATCGGCTTCGCGCCCCGCTTCCTGCCCCCCAGCACGAGCCATCTCCTCGGCACCGACGCCGACGGCCGGGACGAGCTTGCGCTGATCGTGACCGGGCTCTGGACCTCGCTGCAGATCGGCCTGCTCGCCGGCGTGCTGTCGACGATCATCGGCGTCGTCATCGCGTTCGTCGCCGCCTATCGCGGCGGCATCTTCGACTCCGTGCTGTCGACGATCACCGACCTGTTCATGGTGATCCCGACGTTCCCGCTGCTGATCGCGTTCAGCGGTTTCGCGAAGACGACGAGCTTCGTCGAGATCGCGCTGATCCTGGCGGTGTTCAGCTGGGCCGGGGCGGCGCGGGTGATCCGCTCGCAGGTGCTGAGCCTGCGGACGCGGCCCTACATCGACCTGGCGCGGGCGACCAAGGAGAGCGACCTCGAAATCATCTTCCTCGAGCTGCCTCCGAACATGCTCCCCTACATCGCGCTCGGGCTCACGCAGGCGATCATCGGCTCGATCTTCGCGCTGGTCGGGCTGGAGGTGATCGGGCTCGGCCCGGGGAGCGTCATCGACCTCGGCCTGCTGATCAACGTCGCGCTGGGCAGCGGTGCGTTGACGCTCGGCGCGTGGCCGATGTTCGTCGGCCCGATCTTCGTCATCGTGCTGCTGTTCTTCTCCCTGAACCTCGTCAACCTGGGACTGGAGGAGGTCTACAACCCCCGGCTCCGCAAGGTGGTCGGAGGCTGAGATGGCGGAGCCGGTGCTCGAGGTGAAGGACCTCATCTGCAGGTACCGCACGAGGGGCGGTGATGTGACCGCGGTCGACGGTGTCGACCTCACCGTGCGCCGGGGAGAGATCCTCGGCATCGCCGGCGAGTCGGGGTGCGGCAAGAGCACGCTCGCCGCCGCCGTGCTCGGCCTGCTGCAGGACCCGGGCTACGTGGCCGGCGGCGAGGTCGTGTTCCACCCCGCCGAGGCCCGGCCGGTCGACCTGCTGCGCCAGCGGCAGCGCGAGCTGCGCAGCCTGCGCTGGCGGCGTCTGTCCTACCTGCCCCAGGGCTCGATGAACTCCCTCAACCCGGTGATGAAGGTGGGGGACCAGTTCCTGGACGTGATGCAGGCGCACTCACGGTGGAGCAAGCCGGAGGCGATGACGAAGATCGCGCCGCTGCTGCGCCAGGTCGGGCTCGACCCCGGTGTCGCCGACATGTACGCACACGAGCTCTCCGGGGGCATGAAGCAGCGTGCGATCATGGCGATCTCGGTCGCGCTCGGCCCCGACCTGCTGCTGGCGGACGAGCCGACGACCGCGCTCGACGTCGTGATCCAGCGGGTCGTGATCCAGAACCTGGCCGAGCTGCGCTCGACACTCGGCGTCACGCTCGTCGTGATCACGCACGACATGGGGGTGCACGCGCAGCTCACCGACCGGGTCGCGGTGATGTACCAGGGCCGCATCGTCGAGGTGGGGGAGACACGGCAGGTGTTCAAGGAGCCGCGGCACGACTACACGCGCTCGCTCGTCCGGTCCATCCCGTCGCTGGACGTCCACCAGCGCGAGGCCGGAGAGCCGGTCGCATGAACCACCCCACGGAACTCCGCAAGCTCCGTTCCGCGGGGGCCCCGGCATGAATCACTCCACGGAATTCCGCAAGCTCCGTTCCGCGGGGACCCCGGCATGAACCACCCCACGGAACTCCGCCAGCTACGTTCCGCGGGGGCCCCGGCATGAATCACTCCACGGA
>JBAPVZ010000238.1:0-2102 GCA_049283435.1 Candidatus Dormiibacterota bacterium | reverse complement strand
GCGCCATCGAGGGAGACGTCGACCCCGCGCTGGGACGAATCACGGCGACGATCCGCACCGCGCTGCGGCTCGTCGCCGGACCGCTCGGCTCCTCGCGCCGGCATCGCGGACGGTGGCGCTTGCGGCGAGCGCCCCGGGCGCCGGCGCCGAATCGGCAATAGGAGCGTGGAACAGGCGCCGGCGGTCGTTGGTTTCTGCCCAGAGGGCGCCCCTTGCCCGAGTGCCGGCGAGCGGTCTCGCGGGGGGCCTTATCCGGGATCCGCGTCACGACTTGGAGGCAGCATGACAGCAACCGAACGCACGACGATCGACATGTGGTTCGATCCCGCCTGTCCCTGGGCTTGGATCACCTCGCGATGGCTGCTGGAGGTGGAGCAGGCGCGGCCGGTGGACGTGCGATTCCACGTCATGAGCCTCGCGCTGCTGAACCAGGGCCGCGATCTGTCGCCGGACTATCAGGCGAAGATGGTCGGCCTCCTCGGCCCGGTGCGCGTCGCGATCGCGGCCGAGGAGACCCAGGGCAACGAAGTCCTGCGTCCGCTCTACACGGCCCTCGGCGAGCGCATCCACGAGCATCGCGACGAGGACGCGACCGGCGGAGATCGCGAGCAGATCGTCGCGGCCGCGCTCGCCGAGGTCGGGCTCCCGGCCGAGCTGGCCAGCGCAGCGGCGACCGCCGACCACGACGAGGCGCTGCAGCGGAGTCACCACACCGGCATGGACCCGGTCGGCTACGAGGTCGGGACGCCGGTCATCCATGTGCCGGGCGAGGACGGTAAGCAGATCGCGTTCTTCGGTCCGGTCGTGACCCCGACCCCGCGCGGCGAAGCGGCAGGCCGCCTGTGGGACGGCGTGCTGCTCGTCGGTGGCACCGAGGGCTTCTTCGAGCTCAAGCGCACGCGCGACCGGCCGCCGATCTTCGACTGACGGCCCGCATGCCGGCCCGTGCCAGTCGTGCCCGCGCACCAGCCAGACCGGTGGTGCGCAGGACGGCTGGGACGCCGGCATCCCAGCGTGCGTGCATGCTGAGGAATCATGCCTCACCGCGGATCCGGCCGGACGGCCGAGTTGACGCTGCGAATCGAGCGCGTCGAGGACCTGTTCCGAGCCCCCGAGCCACACCTCTTCCAGCGCACGCAGCGGATCGCCAGCGGCATCGACGACCTCCTGCTGCAGCTCGACGTGGGAAGAATTCCGAAGCGGGTCCGCACCACCTTCCGGCTCGCGCCCGCCGCCCCACCGCTGGACGAGGTCGAGCTCGAGCGGACCCTGCGCCAGTACTGCGCATTGCGGCTTCGCGACGTAGCGCTGCGGCTGCGGGCGCACAACCGTCAGGGACTCGCCCTGCTCCCACTGGGAACGCTCCTCTTCCTCATCGGGGTCGCGCTCTCGGCCGAGTTCCTGAGCTCCTTCTGGCCGACCCCGATCCAGGATCTGTTCGGCGACGGCGTCTTCCTGGTGATCGCCTGGGTCGGACTCTGGTATCCGCTCGATCACCTGCTGTTCGGCCGGCATGCGATCGTCAGGGAGCGCAACCTGCTGCGAGCGGTGGAAGCGATGGAGATCGCCCTCTACCGGGAGGCGAGCGAGGGAGAGGCCGCCGGCGGCGCGTAACGCACGTGCGATCTCGAGGCTCGGCGCAGTCACTATCCTCACTGCAGTGACGACCACCGTCGAGGGACGCGCGTTTCGCGAGCGCGGGAAGGACATCACGCGCCTGGAAGGCTTCAGCGACTGCTCCTTCGGGTTTGCGATCACGTTGCTCGTGCTCTCGCTGGAGGTGCCGAGCTCGTTCACGGCGCTCCTGCACCTGATGGCGGGTATTCCGACGTTTGCGATCTCGTTCGCGCTGCTCGCCTACATCTGGTACACGCAGTACCGCTTCTATCGCCGCTACGGGCTGGAGGACGTGGCCACCGTCGTGCTCAACCTGGCGCTCCTCTTCGTCGTGCTCGTCTACGTGTACCCGCTGAAGTTCATCTTCGGCGTCGCCCTCGGGAGTATCCCGACCACCTTGACGCTCGAGCAGAGCCGCGAGATGTACCTGCTGTACGGCGCCGGCGAAGCCGCCGTCTTCCTGATCCTGGGGCTGCTCTACGCGA
>JBAPVZ010000237.1:0-3769 GCA_049283435.1 Candidatus Dormiibacterota bacterium | reverse complement strand
CGGCCGTCAGCGGCTCGACGGCGCCACGGATCTCGGGGCGGGCAAGTCGAGTCAGGACGCTCGTGTCGACGACGAACCTCAGCGCCACGCGTCGGATCGATCGTGAAGATGAGCCTCGGCCAGAACGTCGAGGGCCTTCGTGACACGAGACTCCCTGCCCAGCGTCGCTCGACGGAGTGCCTCGTTCACCGTCTCCTTGATCGTCCTCGTTCGGAGCTCCGCACGAGCCGCGCTGAGCATCGTCTCGTCGAGTTCGATCAAATGTTTTGCCATATCGATCACTATATACGAACTGAAACGTATATATCGCGGAGTTCTATCGCACTCGCGTGGGGCGATGAACATCGAACGCGTGCACCTGCGTCGGCTCCGAAGTGCGCTTGAGCTACCGCTCGGGGGCTGCACCATCACGTGGGAAGAGGCCGACGTAGGGTTCGGCAAGGCGAAGGTCTGGCGGGTTCCGACGCTGCTCCCCTCACGTTGGGTCCAGGCGACCGTGCGCGGTCCCACTACCGGCGCAGAACGAATGACAGGACGTCGGTCAACGCGGGGTGGTAGCCGTCAGAGGTGTCGACGTGGATGGCGGGACAGGGTATCGAGAGCGACTGGAATGACGCCGCCCGGTCGATGCCGGCGCCGATTGCCCGCAGGTGAGCGGCGTCGGCATGGGCACGCCGCGCTGATCGTTGATCCTGGATGCGCCGACCCATCCGCTCCTGCGCGACCCGAGGCTCCACGGTGCAATGCACGATGCGCATCTGGGCTGCATCGACCAGGCCGTCCAGGCCGGAGCGCCACAGCCGGTCCTGAAACGCCGCTTCGACGACGATCGTCACCCCGGCGCGGTGCAGGCCGCGCAACGTCTCGAAGAAGGCCGCATTCGTCGGTGCGTTGAGCGCGTCGAGCTGACCCTCGGGAAGCTGGTCGCCGTGCGCGTGCACCATGCCTTCTTTGATCTCGTCCCTGCAGATCGCCGGGCACGGGATCAGTCGGGCGAGGGAATGCGCCAGCGTCGTCTTGCCCGATCCGGGCGGCCCGCTGACGAGGATGAGGATCGCTGCGTCGCGCCGCACCGGATCTGGATCCACTGCGCTGCCATGCTAACGGCCGTCAGGGCGGCAAGACCGCACCGCGCCGTTTCCCGCGGGTGGCACCCGATCGCGAGCCGCGGGATCTCGTCGAGCCGCGCAGCGATCGGGCTGGCGCGAGGGTCCCCCCGGCCGCGGGATTATCATCCCGATCGTGCCTCTCCCCGAGCCGACGCAGCGACCACTCGTGCTCAGCGAGGTGGAGGTGGCCCGGCTGCTCGACCCGCGCGAGCTGCTCGATCGCCTCGTGCAGGCGTTCGTGATCGTGTCGGAGGGCCGTGCGTCCATCCCGCCGCGCCCGGCCGCGGCGACGCCGAACGGCCTGCTCAGCGTGATGCCGGGGTACCTGCCGGGCGTCGGCCTCGGCTCCAAGCAGGTCAGCGTGTATCCGGGCAACGAACAGCGGGGCCTGCCCTCGCACCTCGCGGTGATCTCCCTGTTCGACGAAGAGACCGGCGAGCTGGTCTGCGTGATGGACGGCACCCACATCACGACGGCGCGCACGGCCGGCGCGTCCGCCGTCTCGACGCGGCTGCTCGCGCGCCCGGACGCCTCGGTGCTGGCCGTCCTCGGCGCCGGTGTGGAAGGAGCGGCGCACCTGCAAGCGATCGCCCTCGTTCGCGACCTCGCGGAGATCCGGATCGCGTCGCGCACGTTCGCGCACGCCGAGCGCCTCGCCGCGACCGACCCGCTGGCCCGTGCCGTCCCCTCCTTCGAGGAGGCGGTGCGCGGCGCCGACATCGTCTGCTGCTGCACGAACACGCCGGCGCCGATGGTCGACTGGACGTGGTTCGATCCCGGCACCCACGTGACCTCGGTCGGCTTCAACGTGCAGGGCGGCGAGCTCGACGCGACGACGGTCGAGCGCGGGCACCTCTTCGTCGAGACGGTCGACGCGTTCCAGGCGCCCCCGGCGGGCTGCTTCGAGCTCCAGCATCTCGATCCGAGTCTCGGCACCGAGCTCGGCCTCGCGCTCGCCGGCAAGGCCGACGGACGCCGGGCGCCGGAGGAGGTCACGGTCTACCGGTCGATGGGCCACGCCGCCGAGGACCTGGCCGCCGCCCGGCTCGCCTACGACCGGGCGCAGCAGACGGGCGCCGGCACGCGAGTCGCGCTCTGAAGATCCGGCACGCGGGGGGAGTCGAGGGCGCGGCGAGCGCAGAGGGCGCGGTCGTCGTCATCGACGTTCTCCGCGCGTTCAGTGTCAGCGCCTACGCGCTCGCGGGCGGCGCCTCCGCCTGCCGCCTCGTCCGCGAGGTCGCCGAGGCGCACGCGCTGGCGGCCCGACTGCCCGGCTCGCTGATCTCCGCCGAGGTCGGCGGGGAGCCGGTCGAGGGGATCGCGATCAGCAACTCGCCGACGCAGATCACCGAGACCGACCTCCGCGGCCGAGTGCTCGTCCAGCGCTCCTCCGCGGGTACGCAGGCGATGGCGGCGGCGACCCACGCCGACTGCCGTTACGCCGGAAGTCTGGTGGTCGCGAGCGCGACGGCGAACGCGATCCTGCGGAGCGATGCGGAGACGGTGACGCTCGTCGCCTCGCGGGCCGATCACGACGAGGACCTCGCCTGTGCGCGGCTGCTCGACGCCTTCCTGCACGGCGAGCCCCAGCCGCCCGATCTGCTCGACTCGCTGTATCGCAGCGCGCGCTACCAGCACCTCGCGGCGGGCGCAAACGCCGGCTTCCCCCCGACCGACTGCGAGCTCGCGCTGATCGTGGATCGCTTCGACTTCGCGATGCCCGTCAGCGAGGACGAGCTCGGCATCAAGGTCACCGCGGCGCCGACCGGGTAGCGTTCGGGATCAGTCGGAGAGCTCGGGAACGGAATCAACCGCTGGGTGGAGAGGATGTCCTCCCGCGGGTGGTGGCCACGGCAGGTGTCGCGGTGCACGCTGGTCGCATGGACCTGCGATGGCTCGCGGTGGCCGCGATCTGGAGTCTCGAGGGGGTCGGGGTCGTCTGGCTCCTTACCGCGGTCTGGTTCGCGGCGCGGCGCCCGGCGACGCTGCGTGGCAAGGCGTGGCACTTCCTCCGGACGCTGCTGCCGGAGCCGTGGATGCTGCTCGGTCTCGGCGTGCTGCTCGTGCTGCTCCAGTTCGTCCCCTCCGCGTTCTTGCAGCACCTGACCTACGACCAGGCCGCGCTGCGAGCCGCCGGCGCGGCACTCACGATCGTGTCCGCCCTGCTCATGGTCTGGGCCCGCCTCGCGCTGGGCGACATGTGGGCTGGTCGACCGATGGTCCAGGAGCGACACGAGCTGCGCACGGGCGGCCCTTACCGGCTGGCCCGGCACCCGATCTACAGCGGCATGATCGGCGCGGTGCTCGGGCTGACGTTGCTCGGCGGGTTCGGCGGCATGCTGTTCGTGCTCGCCTTCGTCGTCGGCTGGCTCGCCTGGCGAGTGCGCGTCGAGGACCGGATGATGATCGCGACGTTCGGGGATCGCTACCGCGCCTACCAGGCTCAGGTGCGCGCATTGCTCCCGCTGCCCCGGCGGCTCGCCCACTCGTGAGGGACGGCGAGCTCAGGCGGCGACGATGACCCGAGCCCCGATCGCCTCGTAGGTGCTGCGGGCGCGCGCGTCGCGCGTGCCAAGATCGACCCCGTGCTCCGCGGCGGCGAGTGCCACCAGCGCGTCGTAGACAGCGCCGCCGGCGATGCCGAGCCGGCTCAGCAGGTC
>JBAPVZ010000236.1:0-3426 GCA_049283435.1 Candidatus Dormiibacterota bacterium | reverse complement strand
GGCTGCGCCCCGGACACGCTGCTCGGCAGCGGGTTCCAGGCCTCGCGTAAGAGGTTCGCCGAGGGGGCGATCGGCCGGCCGCTCGGCGCGCAGGGATTCATGTTCCGCCGCCTGCCGCCGACACCGGCCTCCGCAACGGGCGCGTTCGCCTTCTTCGACATGGCGCCCTACTACGTCACCGCGCTCGTTAACCTGCTCGGGCCCGCCCGACGCGTCACCGGGTCGGCGCAGACGCTGACCGCCGAGCAGGCGGCCGGCGGCGGCGATAGCGCGGTCATCTCCTTCGCCGGCGTGATCGAATTCGCGAACCGGGTGCTCGCGAACGTGCTCCTGGTCTGGGGGACGAGCCACCGATCGGAGGTGCCGTTCGTCAAGGTCTTCGGGACGACCGGCGTGCTCGACGTGCCGAACCCGAACGTCTTCGGCGATCCCGGCTTCGTGCGGCCGTACGACGCGGCGCCCGACGAAGAGATCGCGGCCAGCCGGCAGCCCGCGGAGTGGCCGCGCAACCTGCGTGGCCTCGGCGTCGCTGAGCTGGCGGCGGCGCTCCGCGAGGGAAGGCAACCCCGCGCCGGCGCCGACGTCGCGTGCCATGTCGTCGAGGTGATCGCGAGCATCGTCTCCGCCGCCGAGGATGGGCGGCACGTGGACCTCACGACGACATGCTCGCCGCCGCCGCCCCTTTCGCTCGCCGAGGAGGCGGCGCTGCTCGGCCTCTGAGGGCGCCGGCCCCCACCCACGCTCCGTCGGCCGTATGACCGATGCGCCCGGCGCGGACCGCGTGCGAGCATCCGGCCATGGGAATCGAGCTGGATGGCGTCAACGAGCTGGTCCTGGAGGTCGCCGACCTGACAGCGGCGGAGCGCTTCTACACCGAGGTGCTGCAGATGCCGGTCCTCGAGCGCTGGGACGGCGACCGGGAGGCCGTGTGGGTCGGGGCGGGCCCGACCCGGATCGGGCTCTGGCTGCCGCAGATCGGGATCGCCCGCGGCCGGGGCGGCGTTCACGTGCACTACGCGATCAAGGTGACGGACGCCGCCTACGACGCCCTCGTGGAGCACGTGCGCGGGCTCGGACGTGAGATCGGCGAGGTGCGCTGGAGCGAAGGTGCGCGCTCGGCCTACGTGACCGACCCCGACGGGCATGTCGTCGAGCTCTGGACGCGCGACATCCGGACCGACCCCGGCGGCAGCTCGATCGCGGCGACGCCCGGGCTGTTCGGCATGGACGGGAAGCCGCCGATGTAGCGGCCGGCTGCCGCGCGGCAACCGCCGGCGGTCGCCCGCTCACGTGATCTGACGCCAATGGCCGCTGATCAAGTCTGGCCGGGTCGCGCCTGGGCGAAGAGCCAGCGATGACCCTCCAGGTCCTCGGCCGCGTACGCGCGGAAGCCGGTCTGGCGGATGCCATGCACGATCTTGGCGCCTCCCGACTGCGCCCGGGCGAGGTGTGCATCGAGATCGTCCACCGACACCCACACCTCATGGGTCGGCGGAGCCTCATCGGAGGGGTCGCCAGCGACACGTTTGAACACCATGAGAGAGCAGCTCCCGATCCGGAACTCGATCCACGGTGGTCCGTGATGGCCCTCTGGCAAGGGGTCCGCGCCCTCGGGCAGCGGGTCGGGCGACTCCAGGCCGAACACCGAGGCCAGCCACCGCGCGGCCGTCGCCGGTCTGTCGTAGTAGACGCCGACGGCGAGCCGGCCCAGCTCCGGCTGCGGGCGGGGCGCGGTGGACCGCCGGGCGACCCAGGGGCCGAACCACTTCGGCACGACGCGCGCCCATGCGGTCCCACCCCGATCCGCACCACCCTCGGGAAGCGTCGCCTCCACGGTCACGACCGTTCCGCCGGCGGAGGGCGCGAAGCGGACGTCGATCGCGACGTCGTCCAGCGAGCTCTTCCACGCCAGGCGGGCGCCCGGTTCCCACACCGTGATCCGGCCCAGCTCCCGACCCTCGCCGGTGGCGTCGTCGTAGACCTCGACCAGCCTGCTTCCGACGCCCGGCTCGCAGCGCATGCCGATCGCCCGAGCCGCATCGAAGTAATTGATCGGTCCTCGCACCCACCACAGGTCCAGCTCCTCGGTGAAGGCGAGGAAGGCGGTGGCGGGATCCACTGCCACCGAGACCGTAACGGCGGTGCTCGTCATGGCAAAAGCCTCCTTTCCACGTGGCGCTTGAAGGCGCGGAGTTGCTCATCCCAATGCGCCTGCAACTGGTCGAGCCACGCCTGGACGGCAGCCATGGAATCCGGACGGAGGCGGAACATGCGCACTCGGGCGTCGTCGCGTGGCCGCTCGTCGGTCACGATCCCGGTCTCGAGGAGCAGGCGCAGGTGCCGGCTCATCGCCGGGCCGGACACGCCGACCGAACCTGCGATCGCACCTGCGCGGCGGGGACCATCGCTCAAGAGCTGTACGACCTGGCGCCGCGTCGGGTCGGCCAGCGCCTCGAACACCCGGTCCACATCAGTCACCACAATGGCAATATTTAACGAGTTACACACTTATTGTCAAGTAGGTGAGGCAACCGATGGTCACCCACTCCCCTCCCCGCAGACTGTCGCTTCGACGCGGTCAGTCCGCGCCCCACCGGTCGGTGCGTTGGGCGCCCGCGTCAGCGGTGACGGGCGCGGAACGCCGCCGCCTTCGTGCGGCTCTGGCACGCGGCGCTGCAGAAGCGGCGTGCGCCGTTGCGGGAGCGGTCGATGAAGACGCGGTCGCAGCCGGCGGCCGAGCAGACGCCCAGCCGATCGCGGCCCGGGCTGCCGAGCACGTAGGCGAGCGCGACGACGGCGCCGGCTGCCCAGTCCTCGGCGCCGCCCGACGGGCCGTGGAAGTGCAAATGCCAGGGGTCGCCGTCGTGGCGCGCGAGGAGCGGCGAGGGTCGATAGAGGCCGATCAGCCGGTTGACGATCTCGGCCGCGCCGTCCATGTCGTGCAGCTCGACCGCTTCGAAGACCGGCCGGAGCCGGCGGGCGGCGAGCGCGAGGCGTGCGACATCGTCCTGCGCGACCGCCATGCCGAGCGCCGCCTCGGCGCGCACGCGCCACGCGTCATTCGCCGGGGCGAGCGGGCGACCGTGCTCCTCCCCCGGCGTGAGGGAGTTGACGAGGGCGACCGCAATCATCGCGACCCGCTCGGCGTGACTGTCGAAGTTCATCTCGCTGGTCACTCTATGCTACGATCGTGACTGGTATGACGATCAACGACAGTCACGAAGGTGCCCCGTTGGGACTCGACTCCGGATCCTGGCTGCGTCGTTGGGAAGCCCAGCAGGACGCGTTCATGCCGGATCGCGAGCAGCGCTTCGAGCTCATGTTCGAGACGCTCGCGACCCTGCTCGGGGACGGCCCGATGACGGTGCTCGATCTCGGCTGCGGACCCGGTTCGCTGGCGGGCCGTCTGCTCGCCAGGTTCCCGCA
>JBAPVZ010000235.1:0-3101 GCA_049283435.1 Candidatus Dormiibacterota bacterium | reverse complement strand
TGTAGAGGCCGAGCTCGAGTGCCGCCCTATCGGCCCGGTCGATCACGTGCTGCCACGGATCGGCGAAGTCCCCTCCTAACCAGAGACGCACGACCTCGGCGACGTCGCGACTGCCGGCAGCGGCGGTCAGCAGCTCGCCCTCGATGCCGTCCAGCTCGGCCGCCCCGCACACCGCCACCGTGAGATTGGACCTGACCAGGAACTGGAAGCGCGAGGTCTGCACCTCCAGCTTGACCAGCCGCTGGTCATGCAACGACCAGAGGGCGACCGCCAGAACGTGATTGGCAAGCGCCTCGCGGCCGGTCCGGATGCCGCGGCAGGGGATCAGGGTCGAGGCGACGAGCCGTGCCGGGCCCGACGGCGTCAGCTTGTCGGGCCAGAAGCGCGCGAGAACGCTGGCGGGCAGCAGCGGCTGCTCAGGGGCTGCGCCGGTCGCTGCGGATTGGTGCGGCTCTTCCATCTACCCCGTGAGGTTGCCTGGGAGAGCGAGCTGGAGGCAATGGGAAAGTCCGACTAGTACAGGCGACGGTGCGCACTCGCTCACCTGGCCGGGCGGGCTCAGCCGACCTCGATGAGACCCTGGCGAACGGCGTAGAGGACTGCCTGCGAGCGATCCTGGACCTGGATCTTGCGATAGATGTTGCTCAGGTGGTTGCGGACCGTGTTCTCGCTGATCCCCAGCCGCCTCCCGATCTGTTTGTTGCCGAGACCGGCGGCGACGGCGACGAGCAGCTCCACCTCGCGCGCGGTGAGACCCTCCGGCGAGCGACCGGTTGCCGGCCCGCTCACCTGAGCGATGGACTCGGTCAGACGCCCCTCGGACGACTGCGGGGATTCGATGCCGAGCAGACGCTGGATCCAGCCTTCGAAGCCTTCCGTGAGATCGAGCACGAACGTCTCATGGACCAGCTCGGAGCTGTAGAGTCGCTGGCCCACCCCGAGCGGGCGGAACTGGAGCCGGCCGAACAGCTGCTTGTAGCGAGGATGCGGGGTCATCGCGATCAGGTAACGCGTGGCGAGCGCGCGAGCCAGGATGCTGGCCCGAAGGAGTGCCGAATGCACCTCCGGACGGTCGTGCGCCGGGATCACGAAACCGATCACGATGCCGGCCGAGGCGTCGCCCGGACCGGCGGCACTGAACCGGGCCAGCACATCGCCGGGGAGCGATCGAAAACAGGTCTCCCAGAGTTCCCAGACCTGGGGCACCGTGCTTCGATTGAGTGGGATCGCGTTGCAGAAGCCGACCGGATGGCCGGTGTCGTCGACCGCGAAGTAGAGCCACTCCGGCGCCAGGCGGATGAAGAGGTCGAGCTGATCGAGGAGGGATGCGAGGTCGACCCCGGGGAGATGCTCAGCCCAGGCGCGCGCCATCTGGCGCACGAGGTCGTGCTCCTCGGCGACCACCGGACGGAGCTCGGGCCGCGCACCCGGCCGTTCGTCGAAGAAGGCGCTCTGGACCACCGCCTCCTCGGAGAGGAACAGCAGCTCTTCGAGCACGTCGTAGGGGATGTGCCGGCGGTCCCTCGCGATGCCGAGCAGATGCAGATACGCCTTCTGCTTCAGCTGTCGATAGATTCGAGGCCGGCGCCGCTGCAGGTCGGGCGCGACCATGCGCCGCACCAGGTCGTGCACCTTGTAGCCGCGCGGCGCGACCTCCACGATGCTGAACTCGGTGAAGCGGGCGAACGCGTCCTGGCCGACCGGGCCGGCCATCGCCTCCAGAAGCTCCTGATCGAAGCTCCGCACCAGCGAAGCCGACTCCAGCAGCGACCGCCCGCCGTCCTCTCGGACCTCGCTCGTCATGCGTTGCAGCAGCGCCTGCATGGTGTCGGTGGAGGACACGTCCGAGAGGTCCCGCACCCCCATGCGGACGCAGAGGTCGGCCGACAGGCCGAGCGCGAGCGGGTTGCCACCGGCGAACCGAACCACGGTCGACGACATCTCCCGGTCGCCGACTCCCTCGGCGTGCAGGTAGGCGACCGCCTCCTCTTGGCTCAGCTCGTCGAGCGGCATGTCTTCGACGACCTCGCGCCAGGCCGGCGACTCCTCGATCAGGGGCGGCAGGCGGCGGCCGGAGAGCACGACCAGGACCGGCTGCACGAGCTCGCGCAGGAAGCCCTCGCGGAAGCGCCAGTCCATGTCACCCATCTCTTCGAAGGTGTCGACGGCGATGCCGACCGGCTGGGTTCCGGTGTCCGGCCAGCCGTCCAGCCGTTGCTCGAGGAGCCGGGTGAACGCGGTCAGGCGATGGTGAAACTCTCGACTGTCGAGAACGACGACGCGTCCCAGTCCCCGGCGCTGGCACTCCATCCGCCAGATGCGCAGGAGCGAGGTCTTCCCAATGCCTCCTCTCCCGTGAAGCCGCACGATGCGCGGCAGGGCGGACGGATCGCTCATCAGGTCCAGCAGCCGGCCGAGCTCGCGTGTCCGGCCCTGAAAGCGGCGTGCCTCCACGGCGTCGATCCGAGCCCCCAGCAGCCGTCTATCCATGCCGCTGCGCCCACTCGCGTGCCATCAATCCCAACGCCACCCGTCGCACAGCATCACGGTCTGGCCGCGGAATGGCAAGGGTGTGTCTGGCCGGCGGCGCCCGATCCCGTCACCGCCGGTGGAAACGGCGATCGACGCATCGTGGCGCGGTGCGGACGTGGAGTGGTCGTCCCGTACTAGTCGAACTGCCCTATTGCCGGTTCAGCACCCGGCGCCGACCGTGGTAAGTGCCCAGCAACGCAGGGGGCCCCAGCGTCCACCCATCGAGTCCACGGAGAACGTGCATGCATGCATTGAGAACACCGGCCACCGTCACTGCCACGCGTTCTCTGGAATCCCGGACGGTGGCGACCGGCCCGCTCCCGCAGCGAGCGGGCGTGGCCTCAGTGCCGAAGTGGGGTGAGGGAATCGCAGCCAGCATCGCTTTCTTCTCGGAGGTCCAGCCGTGATCAATCGCAACACCGCCCCAGGGCGGACAGGGTGGCGTTACGCCATCACCCGGGCGGGGTCGCGCCTCCGGCATCGGCTGCGCGGGACCGGCCGGACTCTCGCCGTGGTCGCCACGGCCGGGCTTCTGGCCGCCGCCTGCGGAAGCACCAACCTGGCTGCGC
>JBAPVZ010000234.1:0-2705 GCA_049283435.1 Candidatus Dormiibacterota bacterium | reverse complement strand
GTGCGTCGGCGTCGCGCGCGCCGAGGTGCCGCCGGGCGACCCGACGGCGCCGCAACGCGCGCAGGCGATCGCCGGCGTCACCGTGACGATCGTCGGCGTCGTCCAGAGCGATCCGGCGCCGACGGCGACGGGCTACCGCGTGCTGATCGATCCACAGACGATCACGTCGGTCGGCAGCACTTCGACGAGGCCCCGGCCCAGCCTCAAGCCGAAGGTGCCGGCCGGGGCGTCCATCCGCCCGGCGGGCGCGATCATGGTCGAGGCGCGATCCGGGACCCAACCTCTGCAGGGCGATCAGGTCACCGTCAAGGGCGCGCTCGCCGTGCCCCACGGCAGCCCGACCTTCAACTGGCCAGGCTATCTCGCGTCGCAGGGCGCATACCTCCAGATCACGGTCGGCTCGGTCAGGATCCTGCAGCCGGCGCAGGGCCTGGGCGGGGTGACGACGCTGCCCTCACGCTTGCGCTCGGTGTTCGCGACCGCGATCGGGCGACTCCTGCCCGAGCCCCAGGCGGCCCTGCTCGTCGGCATCGTCCTCGGCGTGCGAAAGGGCGTGCCGGCGGTGATCGAGCAGGCCCTCGTCGCGACCGGCCTCGTGCATCTGCTCGTCCTCAGCGGGCTCAAGGTCGCACTGTTCGGCCGTCTCGTGACGGGTGCGCTGCGGCCGCTCCTCGGGCGATCCTCGCTGTGGCCGGCACTGGCGCTGATCGGGCTCTACTGCATCGCCGGCGGGGCGACGCCGGCCGCCGTCCGCGCCTGCGGGATGGGTGCGCTCGCGCTCTTCGCCGGACATCTGGGTCGCCAGACACACGTCTGGACGTCCCTGCTGCTGCTCGGTGCGATCATGCTGGCCTGGAGCCCACCGCTCGCGCTGGACATCGGGTTCCAGCTCTCGTTCGTCGGAACCGCGGCGATCGTGCTGTTCACGCCGATGCTCGACCGCAAGCTGGCCTGGCTCCCGAATGTGGTGCGGGAGCCGTTCACCGTCACCTGCGCGGCGCAGATCGGCACCGCGCCGCTCCTGGCGAGCGGGTTCGGGGTGCTGTCCCCGGTTTCCCCGATCGCGAACGCTCTCGTGCTGCCGCTGCTGCCGCTGTGCATCGGCGGCGGCCTGCTGCTCGCACCGCTCGCCGCCCTGCCCGCGATCGGCCAGATCCTCGCCCTGCCGCTCGTCGCGATCACGCAGTTCCTGCAGCAGGTCGCGACCGTGCTCGCGCGGGTGCCTGGCGCCGCGCTCCCCACGACCAGCCTGCCGCCCTGGGTCGGCGGCGCCTACTACCTCGCGGTCGGCGCTGGGCTCGTCGCGGTGCATACGGAGAGGACGCCGCGGCGGGCGGCGATCGCGGTCGCCGTGCTCGGGCCCCTGCTCGTCACGTTCGTGGAGGTCGGCATCTGGACCCATCCATCGCCGGCCGCGACCGTGCTCGCGGTCGGCGCCGGCCAGGCGGTGCTGCTCCGCGGACCGAGCGGCGTCGTGCTCGTCGACGGTGGCCCGCAGCCGGCAACGCTCGCCTCCGAGCTCGGGCAGCATCTCCCGCCGTGGCAGCATCAGCTGGATGCGCTCGTCCTGACCGGTGGCAGCTCGGGTCACGTCGGCGGCCTCTCCCATCTCCCGTTCACGGTCGGTCAGGTGTTCGCGCCTGAGGGCGGGCTCACCGGCAGCGCCTGGGAGCCGGCGGTGACCAGCGCAGCCGCGGAGGGCGCCCCGATCTCGACGCTCCATGCCGGGATGGCGGTCCAGGTCGCGGGTCTGCAACTCCAGGCCCTCGCACCCGATGCCGGGGTCCCGCGCGGCACGGGGCAGCTGGCGCTCCGGGTGGTCGGTCCCGCGCATACCTTCTGCGACCTCGCCGAGCTCGACGCGTCGGGGCAGGAGGAGGCGGCGGGCTGGCTGCGCGGCGGCTGCGACGCCGTGCTCGTGCCGAACCAGGGGAAGGCGCTGCCGGACCTGACGCTGCTCGCGAAGGCGAACCCCCAGAAGCTCCTGATCAGCGATGCGCCGAACATCCGTCTCGGCGCCGGGTTCCCGCCCGCGAAGGTCGAGCGCACGAGTCAACAGGGCGATCTCGAGGTGCCGCTCTGATGGTGCGCAGGCCCCGGACGGATTGCCGGAGCCGCGAAGGCCAGCAGGGTGCACAAGGGCTGACCAGCGCTTCCCGCCAGTCATCCTGCCATGCCTGCCGGAGCTCCTCGTCGTCGATGGCGGATAGGCGCACCTGGAACTCCACCATGCTCAGTATCTGGCCGCCCTGATCAACGGCCACGACGGTCCGTCATTGCAGCACATAGTGTCCGATGTAGCTTGAAACTAAGCCGTGTAAAGGGTTGACGGTGAGTTCGATTCCTGAGAAAATACAAACAGACGTACGATGGTCTGGCAACCCCCGACACCGCACTCCTGGCGGAGGCCGTCGCCGCCCTCGAACGACTCCGCCAGATCGACTTCGAGGCGCTCGCCGGCTCCGAGATCCCGGACTCGCTGATCTGGCTCGACCGCGCGCGCAATCAGCTCGACGCCGTCTTCAATCGCAGCGTCCGTGCCCTCGACAAGCACCATGCCTACGCCGCGTCCGGCTCCCTGGTCCCCGACGCCTGGCTCCACGGGAAGCTCCGCATGCTGCCCTCGGCGGCCGCCAACCAGGTCCACACCGCGCGACGGCTGGAGCGGCTGCCCGAGACCGCCGAGCGCTTCGCCAACGGTGAGA
>JBAPVZ010000233.1:0-14919 GCA_049283435.1 Candidatus Dormiibacterota bacterium | reverse complement strand
CGCGCTGCGGGCACCGGACATGAGCTTGACCCGCCTGCCGATGTTCGTGTGGGCGCAGATCTCGACCTCGATCCTCCTGCTGCTCGTCGGCGCGCCCCTCGCCGCGGCGATGATCCTCCTCGAGTTCGACCGCCAGCTGGGAACCCATTTCTTCGCGTCGACCGGCGGCCGTCCGGTGCTCTACCAGCACCTGTTCTGGTTCTTCGGGCACCCCGAGGTCTACGTCATGATCCTGCCCGGCTTCGGGATCGTCTCGGAGATCATCCCGGTGTTCAGCCGGAAGCCGTTGTTCGGTTACGGCTCGATGGTCGCGGCGCTGTTCAGCATCGTGTTCCTGTCGCTCGCGGTCTGGGCCCATCACATGTTCACGGTCGGCATGAACATCTACGTCGAGACCTTCTTCATGGCGATGACGATGGCGATCGCGGTGCCGACCGGCATCAAGTTCTTCAACTGGATCGCGACCGCCTGGCGAGGCTCGATCGACTTCACCCTGCCGATGAAGTTCTCGTTCGGCTTCCTCGCGACCTTCCTGATCGGCGGTATCACCGGCATCTATCTGTCGTCCGTGCCGGTCGACCAGCAGCTGCACCAGAGCTATTACGTGGTCGCGCACTTCCACTACGTGCTGTTCGGCGGCAGCGTGTTCACGATCTTCGCCGGCATCTACTACTGGTTCCCGAAGATGACCGGTCGCAAGCTGAACGAGACGCTGGGCGAGTGGAACTTCTGGACCCTGTTCTTCGGCTTCAACGGCACCTTCCTCGTCATGCACACGCTCGGTCTGGAGGGCATGGTGCGCCGCATCTACACCTACCCGGGTGGGTTCGGCGAGGACGGTTGGGGCGCGACCAACACGTTCATCACGGTCATGTCGTTCCTGATCGCGATCTCCGTGCTGCTGTTCCTGATCAACGTGGTCTGGAGCTGGAAGAGCGGCGAGATCGCCGGGGACGACCCCTGGCGCGCGAACACGCTGGAGTGGGCGACGACGAGCCCGCCCCCGCCGTACAACTTCGAGCGGGTGCCGCCGGTGCGCTCGTTCATGCCGCTGCGCGAGCTGCGGGCGGCGAAGGAGCGCCGCGACCGCCGGCTCGCGGCTCAGGAAGCCGCGGCGCTGCCCGGCACAGGCGAAGGCGTGACCCCGGAGAGCTGACGCGCTCGTCGCCGGCGCGCGAGCCGGACGCGCTCCGTGGTTACCGTCTCGGACGGCAGGCGTGGAGACGTGCGCGGCGTCCCCGCGCGATCGTGCTCGGCGCTACGCCAGCGTCACCTGCACGCCCGCCCCGCGCAACGACGCGACGAGCGCCGGGTCGGCGGCCGCGTCGGTGATCAGCTGGTGGATCGAGGCGATCGGTGCGATGCGAACGAACGCAAGCCTTCCCAGCTTCGTGTGGTCGGCGACGACGACGACGAGGCGCGCGCGCTCCAGCATCTGGCGGTTCGTATGCGCCTCCAGCTCGTTGTGCGTCGTGATGCCTCCGCCGACGTCGATGCCATCGGCGCCGACGAACGCGACGTCGAGGTTCATGCCGTCGAGCGCCGCGTTCGCGAGCGGGCCGGTCAGCTCGTAGGACATGGCACGGCAGACGCCGCCGGTCAGGACGAGCTTGATGCCCGGGTGCACGATCAGGTCCCAGGCGACGTTGAGGGCGTTGGTGACGACGGTGAGATCGCTCCGGTCGGCGAGCGCCCGCCCGACCTCGCTCGCGGTCGTACCGCCGGTCAGCCCGACGTTCGCGTGCTCGCCGACGAGCCCGGCGGCGACCGCCCCGATGCGCACCTTCTCGGCCTGCAGGGTGCTCGCCCGCTGACCGAGCGATAGCTCGTACACGCCGGTGCGGCCGACCGCGCCACCGTGGGTGCGGGTCAGCAGGTGGCGCCGCTCCAGATGGGCGAGGTCACGGCGCAGCGTCGCCGCCGAGACGCCGAGGCGGGGCGCGGTGTCCGTGATGCGGAGCGCCCCCGCGTTCGCGAGCTGCTCCAGGATCTCCGTGAGCCGCTGGACGCGGCCGGTCCTGCCGTCGAACGCGTCCTCCGCCACGACCGAATCTCGTACCACGCTCACGACATCGTAGCCGCGATGATCGGAACGCGCACGCGGTGCGATGCCGGTGTGGGCGAATCGAGCGTGGTCCGGCCAGTTCGACAACGAGCGCCGAGAGCGATCGGAGGGGTGAATTTGCAGATCGGGCGTTGACTTTCTGCGCGATATGGTCCTATGCTCCGCCCACTTAGCGGGCGGTTGGTGCGCATTCGAGCGCGACGCTGCAGGGCGATGGTGCAAGGCGATGATGGTGGACCGGTTGTGTGACCGGTCTCGAGGGGGCCTCACTGGTGACGAACGTGGAGAACCAGCGATGAGCAGCGTCGCCGTGCGCACGCCGGCCGTCGCGGCACGACGACGCGGCTTCCCCGGCCGGATCCTCCGTTCGTGGCTGCTGCTCCGGCTCGGCAAGGCGCTGCTGACCGTCTACCTCGTCGTCACGGTCACGTTCTTCCTGGTCCGGGCGATGCCGGGGAGCCCCGCCGAGGTCTACATCAACAAGCTCGTCACGCAGTACGGGATGTCGTACCAGGACGCCGCGAACCGTGCGTCGTCGTTGTTCGCCTACAACCCGTCGCAGCCGCTCTGGCAGCAGTACCTCCAGTACCTCGGCGCGCTGCTGCACGGCAACCTCGGCAACTCCCTGCTCAGCCAGGGGACGACGGTCGGCTCGCTGATCGCGACGTACCTGCCGTGGACGCTCTTCTGTGTCGGCCTCGCCGTGTTCCTGAGCTTCGGGCTCGGCGTGCTGCTGGGCATGGTCATGGCCTACCGGCGGGAGGGGCCGATCGACCACGCCCTGACGATCGTCGGCTCACTCTTCCATTCGATCCCGAACTATCTGCTCGGCATCCTGATCGTCGTCTTCCTCGGCATCCAGCTGAACCTGTTCTCCGTCGCCGACATGCGCGGCGCCTACACGGCCGGCGTCCAGGTCGGCTTCACGCCCGGCTTTTTCGGGGACGCCCTGTACCACGCCGCGCTGCCGATCGTGACCTACATGCTGAGCACGATCGGCGGCTGGATGCTGATCATGAAATCGTCGACCGTCTCGACGCTCGGTGAGGACTACGTCACCGTCGCCCGCGCGCGCGGGCTGCGCGACCGCCGCATCAGGACCGCCTACGTCGGGCGCAACGCGATCCTCCCGCTGTTCAGTCAGCTCGCGATCGCGGCCGGGTTCGTCGTCGGCGGGTCGATCCTCATCGAGTGGCTGTACCAGTACCAGGGGATCGGCTTCCTCCTCTACCAGTCGGTCAACCAGCGCGACTACCCGGTCATGCAGGGCATCTTCCTCGTCATCACGGTCGCGGTCGTCGCGGCGAACCTCCTCGCCGACCTGCTCTACGGCCGGCTCGACCCGCGCATCCGTCGGGGCGGCGGGAGCTGAGCGATGGAGGAGGCTCGTCCGCTGCCCGAGTCCAACCCGCTGGAGGAGGCGCTGCTGCTCGCGCTGCGCTCGTTTCGGGGCATCACCCGCAACAGGGCCGGCCTGGTTGGGTTCATCGTGCTGGTCGCGCTCATCCTGCTCGCGTTCCTCGGCCCCTTGTTCACCCCGGCCAATCCCGACAACCTGAGCGCGATCTACCAGACACCGAGCCTGCGACACCCGTTCGGCACCGACAGCTCGGGTCGCGACGTGCTGCTCCAGATCGTCGACGGCGGGCAGCCGATCTTCGTCGTCGGCGGCCTCGCGGCGCTGCTCTCGACGGCGATCGCGATCGTGCTCGGCTCGATCTCGGCCTACGTCGGCGGGCTCGTCGACCAGGTGATCCTGATGGCGGCCGACATCGTGCTGACGATCCCCCAGCTGGCGCTGCTCGCCGTGCTCGCGGCGTTCGTCCGCCTCGACAACGCGTTCTCGCTCGCGCTGCTGATCGCCGTGCTGTCCTGGCCCGTGCTCATGATCTCGATTCGCTCGCAAGTGCTGTCCTTGAAGGAGCGCGAGTTCGTCGAGGCGGCACGCATGCTCGATCTCGGCCTCGCCCGCATCCTGTTCCTCGAGATCCTCCCCAACATGGCGAGCTTCATCGCGATGAACTTCGTCGTCGGCATGACGAACGCGATCTACTCCCAGGTCGCGCTCTATCTGCTGGGCCTGGCGCCTCTCGCCGGGGACAACTGGGGGATCATGATCAACCTCGCCTGGACGCGCGGCGCGGTGTTCTTCAAGGGCAGCCTGATGTACATCCTCGCCCCGGTGCTCGCGATCAGCGTCGTGCAGCTGGCCCTCGTCACGTTCACGCGCTCGCTCGAGGACATCTTCAACCCGCGGCTGCGAGGTGCCTGAGGCCGTGGGGGCGCAATCAGCCGACCAGCCACGTCGAAGTGCGAGTGCGGTGGCCGCCGCGCACGGGTTCGATTCGGAGCCGATTCTGGCCATTCGCGACCTGGAGATCGCCTACCGCACCGAGGCGGGCGTCGCGCAGGCCGTGCGCAAAGTCAGCTTCGATCTGTTCCCCAACCAGTGCCTGGCGCTGATCGGAGAGAGCGGCTGCGGCAAGACGACGCTCGGGCTCGGCCTGCTGCAGCTGCTGCCGAGCAGCGCCGCGATCACCGGCGGGAGCGTCGCCTACCGGCACCCGGACGGGCGGGTCGTCGACGTCGCCTCCCTCGATCGCGAGGCCCTGCGTCGGTTCCGCTGGCAGCAGTGCGCGATGGTGTTCCAGGGCGCACAGAACTCGCTCAACCCGTTGCTGAGAGTCCGGGAGCACATGCTGGACACGGTCCGCGCGCACCGCTCGACGTCGCGCGCCCAGGTGCGCGAGCGGGCCGAGATCGTGCTCCGTCAGGTTCAGCTCGAACCCCGTCGGGTCCTCGACGCCTACCCGCACGAGCTGAGCGGCGGCATGCGGCAGCGCGTCCTCATCGCGATGGCGCTCCTGCTCGACGCGCGGGTCCTGATCCTCGACGAGCCGACGACCGCCCTCGACATCCTGACGCAGCGGGCGATTCTCGACGTGCTGCGCGGCCTGCGCGAGCAGGCACGGCTGGCGATGATCTTCATCTCGCACGATCTCGGCATCGCCGCCGAGCTGGCCGACCGCGTGGCGACGATGTACGCCGGCCGCGTCATCGAGGAGGGCCCGGTGCGCGAGATCTTCCAGGCGCCGCGCCATCCCTACACCGTGAGTCTGATGGAGGCGGTGCCGCCGGTGCGCGGCGACCTCTACGAGCTCGCCTCGATCCCGGGTGCGCCGCCCAACCTGCTCAACCTGCCGAGCGGCTGTCCGTTCCATCCCCGCTGCCCCCAGGCGCACGCGGAGCGCTGCCCGACGGAGGACCCGCCGCTGGAGCCGGTCGGCGCCGACGATCACGTCGCCGCCTGCCACTGGTGGCGGGAGACCCATCTGGAGCGCACCCTGCTGGCTCGCGATGCCTGACCCGCTGATCGAGCTTGACCACGTGAGCCAGGTGTTCAAGACGCCCGGTGGCCCCGTCCGCGCGCTCGACGACGTCAACCTCGCCGTCGATCCGGGGCAGGTGCTCTGCCTGGTCGGCGAGAGCGGGTCGGGCAAGACGACGAGCGCCCGGGCGGCCGCCGGCATGTACCGTCCGACCGCCGGCACCGTCCGCTTCCGCGGCGCCGACATCTGGCACCTCGATCGCAGCGGGTTTCGCACGTTCCGGCGCGAGGTGCAGTACGTCCACCAGGATCCCTACGCGTCACTCAACCCGGTCCACAGCGTGCTCAGCCTGCTCGCGGCGCCCCTCCAGCATCACCGGGTGACCCGCGGCCGGGCTCGCACGATCGAGCGCGCGGCCGAGCTCCTGACGCAGGTCGACCTGACCCCGCCCGAGAACTACCTCTTCAAGTATCCCCACCAGCTCAGCGGCGGGCAGCGTCAGCGGGTCTCCGTCGCGCGTGCGTTGACGCTCGATCCGCAGCTCCTGATCGCCGACGAGGCGACGTCGATGCTCGACGTCTCGATTCGCGTCAGCCTGCTCAACACGCTCCGCAAGCTGGGCCGGGAGCTCGGCGTCGGGTTTCTCTTCATCACCCACGATCTCGCAGTCGCGAAGTACTTCGCCTGGGGCGGGCACGTCGCGGTCATGTACCTGGGTCGCATCGTCGAGTTCGGGCCGGCGCCGCAGATCGTGCATCGCCCGGCGCACCCCTACACTCGCGCGCTGATCGCGGCGCTGCCCGAGCCGGACCCCGACGCGGCGGGGACCGCGGAACCGTTCCGGCTCAAGAGTGCCGAGCTGCCGAGCCTGACCGCGCTCCCCGACGGCTGCACGTTCCATCCCCGCTGCCCGCTGGCCGAGGTGGGCCTCTGCGACCGCGAGGTGCCGGCCCTGGAGGCGACCGAGGCCGGTCGGTCCGCCGCCTGCCACGTCGTCGCGCGCGACGTTGCGGTCGCCGCCCAGGGGACCGGGGCATGATCGGCCCCCGCGCCGGCAAGGCGGCGTTCACCTGGGCGCTGTTCGTGATCCTGCTCGCCGCCGGGCTCCTGCTCGTACTCCGGCCGGGCACGCCTGGTTTCGTGATCACCCTGTTCACGCTGCTCATCGGGCTCGTGATGGTCGGGCTCGTCTTCCTGCTCGTGCGGCTGGCCGGCCGCTCGTGATCCCGTCGCGTCGCATGGAGGTCTGAGAAAGAGAGATGGCACCCCCGGTTCGTCCTGCTTGGGATCGTCTGTCACGGCGCGAGGTGCTCCAGCTCCTCGCGGCCGGCTCCGCGGGCCTGGCGCTCGCCGCCTGCGGTGGCGGCAACGGCTCGGGGACGAAGAACACCGCCAAGGTGTTCGACGGTGGCTGGCCGTACCTGGTGCCGCCGGAAGGCACGTTCAACCTGGTCGACCCGAACGCGATTCTCGTCGGCGGGCCCTACGCCGACCTCGTCGTCCCGCCGCTCGGCGAGTACTACTGGAAGACGAAGCAGTGGATGCACCTGCTCGGTCAGAGCTGGTCGGTCGACTCGAGTGCGAACACGTTCACGGTCAAGCTCGTCTCCGGCGTCAAGTGGGAGGACGGCAAGCCGCTGACGTCGCAGGACCTGCTGACCACGCTCTGGGTCGAGTGGATCAACGGCTACGCCCTCTGGAACTACATCGACCGGATCGAGGCACCGGACCAGCAGACGGTCACCGTCCACATGAGCACGCCGTCGACCGTCGTCGAGCGCTACATCCTGAAGCAGAACGTGGTCAGCGACGCCCAGTACGGGCAGTTCGCCAAGCGTGCCCAGGCACTGTTCGCGAGCGGCGCCGGCCTCAGCTCGGCGGAGGGCAAGGCGCTGGCGCAGGCGCTGCAGACGTACCGGCCGTCGACGATGTACGGCTGCGGCCCGTTCAAGCTCGAGCCGAGCAACATCACGAACTCGCAGCTGACGCTCGTCAAGAATCCGGGCGGGCTGTTCGCGAACCAGGTGAAGTTCGAGAAGATCCTCCTCTACAACGGCGAGACGCCGACGATCACCCCGATCGTGCTGCAGAAGAAGGTCGACTACGCGACGCACGGGTTCCCGCCGGCGACGATCAGCCAGTACCTCCAGGAGGGGATCCGCATCGTGCGCCCGCCGACCTACGGCGGCAACGGGATGATCTTCAACATGGGCAAGCACGCCGAGCTGGGCGACCCGCGCGTGCGCCAGGCGTTCGCCCACGCCGTCGACCGGGCGCAGAACGGGAAGGTCGCGCTCGGCCAGTCCGGCGTCGCGGTCAAGTACATGACCGGCTTCTCGGACCTCCTCGTGCCGCAGTGGATGAGCCAGAGTGACATCGGGAAGCTGAACACCTATCCGTTCGACACCGCCAAGGCGTCGCAGCTGCTGCAGCAGGCGGGCTGGAAGAAGAGCGGCGGGCAGTGGCAGAAGCCGGACGGCACCGCCGCCGAGTACGAGATCCTGTTCCCCGCCGAGTTCGCCGACACGTCCGCCTCGGCGACCGACGCCGCGAGCCAGCTGACGAAGTTCGGCATCAAGGTGACGCCACGCTCGGAGACGTTCACGCAGTGGCCGATCGACCTTGCGAAGGGCAACTTCGACCTCGGCGCGCTCGTCTGGGGCTCCACGACCCAGCCCCATCCGCAGTTCTCCTACGTGGTCGACCTGCTGACCTACAACTACGCGCCGGCGGGAGGCTCGGTGGCGACGGTCGGCCACCAGGCGTCGGCCGCGAACCAGGGCGGCAAAGGCATGGACTTCCCGCTCGTGCAGACCACCTCACAGGGTCAGATCGACTTCAACAAGCTGATCACCGACTCTGCGATGGGCCTCGACGAGACGGCACAGAAGCAGAACGTGACGCAGATCGCGCTCGCCTTCAACGAGCTGCAGCCGGTGCTCCAGTTCCACGAGCGTTACGGCAACAACCCGTGCCTGCAGGGTGTTCGGTGCAGCGACTGGCCGCCGGACAGCGACCCGATCCTGCAGAACGCGCCCTACGGCGACAACTTCACGATCATGCTGATCTACACCGGAGGCTTGCACCCGGTCTGATCGGCACCGCTGCGGGAGCGCTCGGTCGCGGGCGCTCCCGAGATGGGCGTGGCGCCGCCGGGGCTGGAGCGAAAGGACGAGGCACGTGACGAATTCCGGGGACGGCATCGTGGACGCGGTATTGCTCGGCGCGGGGAACCGCGGCCACCGGGCCTACGGGACCTATGCGAGGGAGCACCTCCAGGGCCGGCTGCGCTTTGTCGCCGTCGCCGAGCCGGACGACGCGCGCCGCGCGCGGTTCGCCGACCTGCACGACATCCCGTCGAGCCGCCAATTCCGCACCTGGGAGGATCTCGTCGCCGAGGGGCCGCTCGCCCGGGCGGCGATCAACACGACGATGGACCGCACGCACCTGGCGAGCACCGAGGCGCTGCTCGAGACCGGCTACGACGTCCTGCTCGAGAAGCCGATGGCGACGCGACCCCAGGACTGCGTCGAGCTCGTCCAGCAGGCGCGGGCGCTCCAGCGGCGACTCGTCGTCTGCCACGTCCTCCGCTACGCGCCGTTCTTCCAGCGCCTGCGTCACCTCGTGGCGTCCGGCCGTCTCGGGGACGTGGTGTCGATCGACTGGCGCGAGAACCTCTCCTATCAGCACTTCGTGCACAGCTTCGTGCGCGGCAACTGGTCGAACGCGGGCCGCACCGCGCCGATGATCCTCGCCAAGTGCAGCCACGACCTGGACCAGCTGTACTGGCTGCTCGGGCGCTCTGCTGAACGTGTCTCCTCGTTCGGCTCGCTGACCCATTTCGTCGCCGAGCGGGCGCTGCCCGACATGCCGGAGCGCTGCACGGACGGCTGCCCGCACGCCGACGACTGCCTCTGGTACGCGCCGCGGCTGTACACCGACGAGGAGGCGCCCGGCTTCTTCCGGGATGCGGCGTCGATCGACCACAGCGAGACCGCGATGCTGGAGGCGCTGCGGACCGGCCCCTACGGCCGCTGCGTCTACCGATCCGACAACGACGCCGTCGACCACCAGGTCGTCATGCTCGACTTCGGTCGCGGTCTCACGGTGAGCCTGACGATGCAGGGTGCCTCCCATGTCGAGGGGCGCACGGTTCGCGTCGACGGCATGCGCGCGACGCTGCTCGCGAACCAGGCCAAGAACCGAATCGAGATCTTCGACCACGGCGCGGCGGCGAGCGAGACGATCGAGGTCGGCGAGGGGGCGCGGGGCCCGTACGGGGCGCACGGCGGCGGGGACGGCCGCCTGCTCGAGGAGTTCGTCGCGGTCCTGCGGGGCGAGCGGACGGAGGCGGCGACCGAGGGTGCGGAGTCGCTGGAGAGCCACCTGCTCGCGTTCGCCGCCGAGGAGTCCCGGCGCACCGGCGAGACCGTCGACATGGGCGAGTATCGCGCGGCGCTCGGGGCGCCCTGAGCTCGTTGGTCGCGCCCTCCTCCGTGGTCTGGCGGCGAATGCCGCCCTACCCGACCCTGCTCGCGCTCCAGTTCGCGACCGGGTGCCTGTCGGCGCCGCTGCTCTCGCAGCTCGCGGTCTACATCGACGTGCTGCACTGGTCGCCGCTCTTCACGGCGTCGCTGCAGACGGCGCAGATGCTGCTCGGCGCGATCACCTCGATCGGCGGCGGCCTGCTCGCGGATCTCGTCGGCGTGCGCCGGGCCTATCTGCTCGGGCTGCTCGGGGCCGTCCTGCTCGCGCTCGTCTTCCTCACCGCCGAGCCGGCCCTGATGCTGCTGCTCGCGCTCGCCGGCGGGGCCGCGATCGGGACCCAGTACGTCGCCAGTCAAGCCTACCTGCTCGCGGCCCGCGGGCGATCCCGCATCGGGCTCGGTGCCGCCGTCTTCTTCCTCGGCAACACGCTCGGCAGCTCGCTCGGGAACCTGGTCGCCGGGCGGGCGATCGTGCAGCTCGGATTCCCACCGGTGATGGCGACGATCGCCGCCGCCTCGCTCGCGTTGCTCGCCGCCGCGGCGCTCGTGCTGCCGGCGCTGCCGACCGCGGCGAGCAGGCAGCGGCCGCTCTCGATCCTGCGCGGGTACGGCCGCCTGCTGCGCCAGAGGCCGGTCGCGGTGCTGTGCGCCGTGCGCTACCTGACGACGTGCTACTGGGGCGCGGCGACCCTCCTGCTCCCGCTGCTGCTCCACCGGCTGACCGGCTCGGCGGCGGTCGCGGGCGCCTACGCCGCGTTGAGCCTCGCCGTCGCCGCGGTCGCCTCGGTCGCCGTCGGCCGGTTGTGGGATCGCCTGCAAAGCCGCTGGATCGCGCCGGCGTTGATCGCGACGGTCGCCGTCGACGGGCTCCTGCTGGCCGCCGTCGCCCGCAATGTGACGGGGCTGTTCCTGGCCGGCACGCTCGGCGCCGCCGCCGCCTGGTCGCTGTCGGCGCTGATGCCGGGGCTGATCGGATCGCTCGCCGTCGACACCGAGCGCGGGCGGGGCGTCGGGCTCCTGCAGAGCGCATGGAGCATCGGGATGCTGTCCGGGGCGCTGCTCGCGGGTGGTCTGGTCGAGATCGCGCCCAGCCTGCCGTTCCTCGCCAGCGCCGGCCTGGTCGTGGTCGCGCTGCTGCTCATGCTGCGCCTGCGCGGGGTCGCCCACCCCGCGGCGGTCGTGCGCGGTTGAACCTGATCAACTGGTTGCCGAGTCTTCGTGCTCCGCGGCGCGCCGGGCGGCGGCGATCGTTCGGTTCCGGCGGTCGGCGCGCAGTACGAACCAGCCGAGTCCGCTCACCCCGAGGGTCGCGACGACGAACGCGACCGCGAAGAAAATGTAGGCCGGGATCCACTCTCCAGCGTCGAGAAGGAGCACCGCTCCATTATCGCGCGAACGGCGCCTCGCTGGCGATCGCGCGATGGCCGACGGCTCCCCAGGATCCCCGTACCCCCACGGCGCGGCGAGCGGTCGAGACGTCCCGTACGCTACGTGCGTGCCGGGCGCCCCGCTCCACTGCGCGACTCCGCCGGGAGCGGATGGATGAACATCGACGTCCTGGACGTCGGCATCGTCGTCGTCATCGTCCTGGGGGTGATCGGCGGCTACCGGCGTGGCTTCCTGCCCTCGGCGACCCAGTATGTCGGCATGGTCGGCGGCGTGCTTCTCGGCGCTGCGCTGGCGCCTCCGCTGCTGGATCGTCTCGGCCTCTACGACCCGGCGACCCGCCCGCTCTCGGCGGCGCTCATGCTGCTGCTCGGCGGCTGCGTCGGCGCGACGATCGGCTTCTGGGTCGGCGAGCCGCTGCGCCGGCGAGTCACCCGCAGCGCCCGACCGGGGACGCTCGGACGCTTCGGTGGGGCGCTGCTTTCGCTCGTCACCGTGCTGTCGGTCGTCTGGTTCCTCGGGATCGCGTTCAACCGCGGGCCGAACACGCAGCTGGCGACGTTGATCCACGAGTCGAGCCTGCTCCAGCACATCGACCAGGTCGCGCCGCAGCCGCCGGGGTTTCTGGGCGGCGTCGAGCACACGCTCGCCGCGGTGCCCTTTCCGCAGACGTTCGTGCCGGGCAGCCAGCCCAGCCTGCCGACCGACCTGCCGGTGCCGGCGACCGTCGACTCCCCGCAGATCGAGGCGTCGCGCGATCTCGTGTTTCGCGTCGAGGGCCGTGGCTGCGGCGGTCTCGTCACCGGGAGCGCGTATCCGGTCGCGCCCGGGTACCTGGTCACGAACGCGCACGTCGTCTCGGGCACGACCAACACTCGCGTCCTCCAGGACGATCTCCAGGAGAGCTTCGAGGCGCAGGTCGTGTATTTCGACCCCGAGCGTGACGTCGCCGTCCTGCACGTACCCGGCCTGGACGCGAGCGTTCCGCCGCTGGCGACCGCCAACCGAGGTGACGAGACCGCGGTGGTCGGCTACCCGGGGGGCGGCCCCGAGCAGGTGACGGCGGCGACGATCGACGGGCAGACGCTCGCTCGCGGGCGCGACATCTACGGCAACGCAACGGTGACGCGGGAGATCTGGGTGTTCAGCGGGACCGTGCGGCCAGGGAACTCGGGCGGCCCGCTGCTCGACACGCGCGGCGACGTGCTCGGGGTCGTGTTCGCGGCGTCGAGCACCGACTCGACGCAGGCCTACGCGCTGACCAACGCGGAGATCCAGACCGACCTGGACGCAGGCACGCACCGCACGACCGCGATCGACACCTCGCGCGATGCCTGCGCGGTGTAGCCGCTCTTAGTTAGTTAGTAGCTCTCCGCCTCGTCGATGAGCATGACGGGGATCCCGTCGTCGATCCGGTAGCGGAGCCGGCAGTGCGGGCAGAGCAGCGCCGCCTGCTCGGCATCGAGCTCGACGCTCTGCCTGCACTTGGGGCAGGCGAGGATCTCCAGCAGCGCGGGGTCGATCTCGGCACTCATCGCCGTCGATGATAGCGCCTCGCCGTCGACGCCCGGCAGCGCTCGCGCATGCACGCGGGACATGGGGCTGGCGGCGCGCTTCGTCTCGATGCAGCTCAGTTCGGGCGGTCGTCGGACGAATGGGTCGGTTTTTCCAACGTTGGATGCTTCGCAGTGGGTTGCACCGCCAGGTCGTCGGATGTATCTTTGTTAACGAGATCTGAGCGACGTGCGGTGGGGACGCCAAAGCGCGAGTTGCGAGCCGGACGCTCTGGCCTGTGAGTGGGGGAAGCGTTCGAGTGAACGAATGGGACGGCGTCCAGGGGGACGGAGGGACGAGACGATCGGGCGTCACCGACGAGGCGATTGCCCGCATCAGCCAGATGATCGAGCGGGGAGAGATTGGTCCCGGTGACCGCTTGCCTCGCGAGAGCGACCTCGCCGCACAGCTCGGACTCTCTCGAAGCTCGCTCCGGGAGGCCGTGCGTGCGCTGACGCTCGTCGGCGCGCTCGAGGCGAGGCAGGGCGCCGGGACCTACGTCACCAACCTCTCGCCGCAGCGGCTGCTGCGCTCCACGAGCCTGGCCACGCACCTGCTGCCGCAGGAGACCATGATCGAGCTCTTCGAGGTTCGCCGCCTCCTCGAGCCGCGCGTGACGGCGATGGCGACCGCTCGCATGGACGACGCGCAGCTCGCGATTCTCGCGGCCGACTTCGACCGTCTTCGCGTCGCCGCCGAGGGGGGAGATGCCGACGCGCTGACCCGAGCCGACAGTGACTTCCATGCGACGATCGCCGCCTCGGTCGGCAACGCGTTCCTGCTCTCGCTGCACAACTCGCTCGCGCAGGGGACGATGCGCAGCCGCATGTGGACCGCGCGGCTCGCCACGGGTTCGGCGAACCTGTCGGAGGTCGTCATCGCCCACGAGCGGATCCGCAGTGCGATCGAAGCGCGCGACCCCACGCTGGCGGCGGCGGCGGCCGAGGCTCACCTGGCGAACGCGGAGGCGTGGCTGAGAGCCGGCATGAGCTGGCCGCAGAGCGGGAAGACAAACCTGTCGGCAGTCTGGCTCGCCTGGATCGATCGCGACCTGCGCGCCTCGGAAACGAGCCCGCCGCCGACGGGCAGCACCCCGCGCGAGGTCGCCCGATAGAGAGAGTCGTCGTCTTCCCGCATAGCCCGGGGCGGGCGGAGAGGTTGCCCTCCCCGCCCCTCCACCGAGCATGGCTGCGGGGGTGAGGATCGAAATTGAGGGGGCTTCGTGGCCCTGCAACGAATACTAGAGCAAGCCGGAACGGCGGAGTGAGGTTTTTTCCCCATTTCTTGTTGATTTCCGACGAAGATGCTCCCTCTCGGTCCGAAAAACCAAGCATCGGTAGGCGGCGGGGTCGGGGCGGGGCGTGTGCACGCTGCGCACCCCTATGCTGGGCGCGATGACGTTCGTCGCCGAGGCTGACTCGGACGGCCCCCGCTCATGACGGTCACCCTCGAGGCGGGAGCGGTGCTGTTCGATCTGGACGGGACACTCGTCGATTCGACCACCCTGATCACCAGGTCATGGACGGCCTGGGCGGTCGAGCAGGGGTTGACGCGCGAGGACTTCCGTCAGGTCCCCCTCCACGGACGTCCGGCGCGCGACATCGTTCGCGACCTGGTCCCGGCCGAGCGCGTCGACGGGGCGCTCGCGAGCATCATCGCGATCGAGCTCGCGACGCCCGGCGGTGTCGTGCCGCTGCCGGGAGCGGTCGAGCTCTTGCGCTCCCTGCCGCGCCACCGGTGGGGCATCGTGACGTCGGGGTCGGACGGGATCGCACGGCCACGGCTCCGTGTGCTCGACCTCGAGGCGCCGGCGCTCGTCACCGCCGACGACGTACGGCACGGCAAGCCCGACCCGGAGCCGTTTCTCCTCTGCGCCGCGCGGCTCGGCGTCGCGCCGGAACAATGCGTCGTCGTCGAGGATGCGCCCGCCGGCCTGGCGGCCGCTCGCGCCGCCGGCATGCGCGCGATCGCGGTCTCGACGACGCACGAGCGATCGGAGCTGGTCGCGGACGTGATCGTCGATCGGTTGACCTCGGTGCGAGCCGTGACCGACGCCTCCGGCGTCGTGCTGCTGATCGAAGCCTGACCGCAGCCGCCG
>JBAPVZ010000232.1:0-6832 GCA_049283435.1 Candidatus Dormiibacterota bacterium | reverse complement strand
CCTCCTGGTAGAGCTCGAGACACTGGAGGAAGTCCCTGGCGACCGGGCGGAAGTCGTACGGGATTAGGGCGGGCGTGCACATGCGGGCCGTCATCGCGAGGTAGATCTCGACGTCCTCGACGAGGACCGTGACGTCCGCCTTGTCGAGCGTGTCCTCCGGCGAGTGCCACCACCAGGCACCGCCGCTACCCCCGACCGCCTTGCGGTCGGGGTGGTCGACGCCCAGCATCCGGAAGGCTCCCAGGGAGGGGAGACCGACGCCGAGGAACGACTGGTCGCCGGCCCGCAGGGGCCGTCGGATGCTCGGCTCCTGGTCGCTGACCTGGCGCACCGCTGCCTCGGTGATCGCCTCGACCTCCCCGCAGTTGTAGCGGCAGTCGAAGACGGTGCTGCCCCTCGTGCCCGGCGAGTCGATGTTCAGGTAGCCGAGGCAGTGGCGGCGCAGCTCGCCGAAATGCTCGTCGGCGTACCAGGTGGAGCCGGCGTAGCGCCCCGTGGAGTGGCCCGGCCACCAGCAGAAGCGGACGCCCGCGCGCAGCTCGGCCCGCCGGGGGGCGAGCACCCGCGCCATCTCGAGCAGCGCGGCGTCGCCGGTCGCGTTGTCGGTGATGCCCTCGTACCAGGAGTCGATGTGGGCGCCGACGAGCAGGAAGTCGTCGGACCCGGACCCCGGGATCCAGCCGGTCGCGACCGGCACCCGTTGCCACCGGGTCGTCACGTTCGACTCCAGGCGTACGCGGACGACCCCGCGCCGGCAGGCGTCGACGAGACGCATCCCGGCCTCGTGGTTCACGCCGAGGACCGGTATCGCCGGCAGCCGCCTCGCCGATTCCGGGGTGGGCGTGCCCCAGACGCTCGTCCCAATCATCTCGTGGGTCACCTGTTCGTCCGAGGGCCAGATGTGGAGGTGGCCGGCGGCGCCGTGCTCCTGCGCCCGCCGGATGCCGTCCGGGCCGCCGTCCATCGTGACGACGACCTTGCCGCGCACGTCGAGCCCGGTGTAGTCGCCGGCGACGGCGCGGTGCGAAAAGATCATCGCGCCGTCCTCGGGCGCCTCGAAGGGAACGTGGACGAGCTCGGCGACCACCCCTTCCTTCGGGGTCTGGGCTCCGAACGACCGCGTGCGCACGAATACCTCCTCGCCGTCCGCACCGTCGCCGTCCAGAATGTGCAGGGCGCCGGCCAGCGGCCAGGAGATCAGCGCGTCGAACCAGAGGAGGTCGGCCTCCACACCGTAGCCCCGTAGCTGCTCGACGACATACTCCGCGGCTCGGCGCTCGTCGTCGCTGCCGGTGTCGCGGAAGAGGGTGCTGAAGCGGTCCAGGTGGCGCTGCAGCATTGCGGCCGAGACGCCCCGGCGCAGCTCGCGCTCCAGCTCTTCCGTAGACGTCATCTCACTTGTCATCCCTCTCCCTCCTTGCGCCCGTCCAGTTCGCCCGTCAACGGCCGAATGCGAGCGCCGCGTCCTGCGCGGCCAGGAGCGCTCCCTCGAGCCTGTTGGCTGCTCGCGTGAGCTCGGTGCGCACGACACCGTCGGGCTCCCTGCCGCGCGCGGCCAGCGCATTCGCGAAGCCGGGGAGGGGTGGTTGCTCGAGCGCGGGGTCCTGCCGGTAGGTGCCCTGCGCCGTGTACAGCACCGAGACCAGGGCACGACCGATGGCGAGGACCGCGTCGTTGCGGGGCCGGGCCGCCTCGACCGTCGCCGGCTCGGGTGCCGCATAGAGCTCTTCGAGGGCGGTCCGTGTCGCGGCGACCTGCGCCGTCACCCGCGTGAGGTCGGCGAGGCCGGCCGCCTGCGCGAGATAGTCGCGCAACGCGTCGTCGATCTGATCGAGCGTGGCTCGAAAATCGAGGGGGTGCACGGGCACGTTCGCGGTGCGGAAGGCGGCGCCGGCGTAGAGGCGCATGTCGCGGAGCAGGTTCTGGCGGTCGGCGACCTCCATCGTGTCCGCCTCGGTGTGCCATTCGATGTTGCCGCCGCAGCCGCCGACCGCGTACAGCCCGCGCTCCTGGCGAAGCGCCTCCGGCATCGTCGAGCTGAGCATGAGGAACGTCGACACCCCGAGGTTGCTGAACGAGATGTCGCCGGCGCGGGTTGGAGCACGACCCTCGGCGGGGAGTCCGGTGAAGTCATGGATGGCGCCCGTCGCGAGTGCGGCCGCCTCCGCCATCCAGTAGACGTCGGTGTACTCGGTCGCATCGCGGCAACCGGGGGAGTCGCAGTTGATGTGCGCGATGCAGTTGCGGGCGAGGTCGTTCGCGAAGGCATCGGCGTACCAGGTCGAGCCGGCGTAGCGCCCGTGGGAGTGCCCCGACCACCAGCAGATGCGCACCGACCTTGCCATGTGCGCGCGATGCTCCTGAAGGACCCGCGCCACCTCGAGCAGCGTCGCGTCACCGGTCGCGTTGTCCCCGACGCCCTCGTGCCAGGAATCCAGGTGCCCGTGGAGGAGCACGAACCGCTCGGGCTCGACGGTGCCTCGGATCTCGGCGACGACGACCGGGATCGTGCGCCATCGGGTCTCGAGCTCTGCGTGCAAGGTCGCCTCGGCCGCCGCGTGCGCACCGTCGCCGATCTGCGCGACGAGCTCCCTGCCGTCGGCGTTCGACAGGGACACGACCGGGACCCGCGGTTGCCGGCCGCAGGTCGTGAGGTCGGGCGCGCCCCAGATCGAGGTGCAGATCCCCTCGTGGATGCGCTGCCCGGGGGCGATGCAGACGACGCCGATCGCGCCCTTGGACTCCAGCTCGGCGATCTTGCCGGGCATCGGTAGCCCCTCGGTGACGACGATCCTGCCGGCGACGTCGCCCTCCAGCTGAGCGGAGGAGAAGATGTCGTTGACCGAGGTCGCGAATTGACTCGGCAGGTAGGCGATGGGGCCGGAGAGCCCCGCCGGGCCGGTCGGTGCCGCCATCGCCGGCGTCTTGGCCGGGTAGGCACGGTCACCGACCTGGAGGCTGGCGTGGCCGGGCAGGCTGATCCACAATTCGGGCTCGTGTACGGTGTTCCGAATGCCCCAGCCATCGAGCCGCGCGGTGATGGCGTGAACCGCCTGCAGCTCCTGGTCGGTACCTGACTCGCGCACCAGGCCGGAGAACTCCTCGATCAGCCCCCAGGCATCATCGAGTCGAACACTGTTGACGATTTCGCGCTCGACATCGGTAAAGTTGCTCGATATCGCCATCAGGTCGGTGAGTTTGCGTTAATATCGGCAATCATAGCTCCAGTCTGAACCGGTCCGCATCCTGCTGCAACCTCGAGCCCCTGATGACGTCGACGCTGCCCTCCGACCACGACACCGACGCTGGTGCCTCGCTGGACCAGCGCATCGCTGCGGTCATGCAGCTGGGCGGACGCATCACGTGGCGGGAGATCGGCAACGTGCTGGGGGTCTCCGAATCGACGGTGGCGCGCCGCGCCAGGGCGATGCTGGCGACGGGGGTCGTGCGCACGACGGCGCTGATCGAGCCGCTGCGGTGTGGGCTTGGGCGCCCGGTTTTCGTGCAGCTGGTCTGCTCACCGGTGCGGACCGCACGGGTGGCCGACGAGCTGGCGCAGCGGAGCGATGCTCGACTCGTCGTCATCGCGACCGGAAGCGCGGACATCGTGGCCGAGCTGATCGTCGGGTCGCGCGACGAGCTGGCGCGCGTCCTTGTGGACGAGATTGGTGTGATCCCGGGCGTCGTGCAGACGGCGACGCAGAAGGTTCTCCGGACGTTCAAGATCGCGTTCGACTGGAGCCGGCCGCTGCTGCAGGGCTACCAGGTGCCGCCGCCGCCGCCGATCGACGTCCACCGCGCCGCCGGGCTGGTATCGCTGGATGCGCTCGACCTGTCTCTGATCGACGAGCTGGGTCGGGACGCGAGGCGGAGCTATCAGGACCTGGCGCTCGCCGTCGGCGTCAGCGAGTCGGCGGCGCGGCGACGCGTCGAGAGCCTGCTCGCGTCCGGGGTGATGACGACGGTTACGCTGGTCGACCCTCCCTTCCTCGGCTACGCCGTCGAGGTCTTCCTCTTCCTGCGGGTCGAGCTGGCACGGCTGGAGGAGGTGGCCTCGTCGCTGGCGGCCAGGCCGGAGGTGCGCCTGCTCTCGGCGACGAGCGGCCGGGCGGACCTGATGGGCGAGGTGATCCTGCGCTCGGAGGAGGATCTGTACCACTTCCGGACGCACGTGCTCGGCAGCCTGCCCGGAATCCGCGAGGTGGAGATGTCGGCCGAGCTGCGCACGGTGAAACGCGCGTACCTGCTCGAGAAAGCGCGCGGGGACGGGGGCCGGTGATTGGTCCGGCGTGGAGGCGCCGGCTTGGCCTGCGACGCGGTCCCGGGGGCTTGCCGGATCGCCCCTGAGGGCGGATCGCGCGGGCCAAGGTCAGCACGTCCTGACACTGCGGCGGATGCGGCTCGAGTAGAGACCCGGGCCGCCCCGGCCCAGCGTGTCGGCACCACCAGCGCGTTCCGGATTCCTGCCCGGTGAGCACCTTCTGAGCGCCTTCGTGCCGGCCCGCGCGTTCGCGCCGTCGAAGCCGCTGCGACCGGAGCGAAACCGGCGCCGCGTGGGGCTTTCGTTGGTTGACATCCGTGGGTCGGATGCCTAGGCTGTTCAACAAATGGCGGGGGAGTTCCGTAATGCGGAACAGGTGCAAATCGACGGGGGAGGAGCCTCGGTGCCGGGCACTGCGTACTTGGAGCGCATGCTGGCGCTTCTCAACGTGCTGGCCGAGTCGCCACACGGCCTGACGCTTGCCCAGGTCGCCGATCGGGCGGGACTGAAGCGGCCAACGGGTCACAGGATGCTCACGACCTTGACGAACGTGGGGCTTGTCAATCGGACTGAGCAACGCACATATGAGGTGGGGAGCGCTCTACTGCGTCTGTGCGCCGTCAACCTTCCGCGCCTGGAGTTGCGGCAGATTTGCCGGCCGCACATGGAGCGTATGTCCAGGCAGAGCGGAGAGACCGTCGTGCTCGCCGTCCCCGTGGATGACGACTACCTGTTCTTGGATCGAATCGAGAGCCAACACGAAGTCCGGCAGACGGTCGCCCTGGGTACGAGGTTTCCGCTTATCCGGGGCGCCAGCGGCACCGGCATCCTGATGGGGCAACCGCCTCTCGAAGCCGAAGCGACCGTTCGCCGTGCCAACTTCACCTGGCCCGTTCCTGGAACGCGACGGCTCGATGCGGGCCTGGTTTTACGGGAGCTCGATCAGTCACGCTCACGCGGGTATGCGTGGAGCGAAGGGGAGTGTGCCCCTGACTCATTCTCGATTTCGACGCCTCTCACCGGAGGTGACGGGCGGCCGGCTGGATCGCTCGCCATCGCTGGCCCTCGATCGCGATTCAATCTGAGAACATCGGCGAGCGCTGCCAGGCTCCTCATGACCGTCGCGAAGGACCTATCCGTCTCGACGGCGGGCCTACGGCGGAATCTGAACACCAAGGCGGGGGAATGAGAGAACCAATACCGGCGAGCCGACCAGTGCCGGCGGATCGGGAGGATTCCCGGTCGCGATCTTCACTGCCACTCCCGTCGAGAGTGATGGGTATTCTCCACCTCTCCGACTCTCGAAGACAACAGCTTTGGGGATATGCCTTCGTACTGCCGGTTGTCATACTCTTCGCCGCCTTCCGGCTCTACCCGATGATCCGTGCAGCCGTGCTCTCATTCGAGAGCTACGACCTCCTCACCCCGCCGCGCTGGGTCGGACTGGCAAACTACCAATTCATCTTTACGAACAGTCAGACGGTTGAATCTCTCAAGACTTCCGCCATCTTCATCGTCGGCCAGACGATCCCACTTGTTCTCGTCGCGCTCGTCCTCGCTTTGATCGTTTTCACGATTCCGCGCTTTCGACATTTCTTCGAGTTGACGTTTTACTTCCCAGTGGTGATGACCACGGTCGTCGCCGCCATCATTTGGCTCACGCTCTTCTACCCACGAGGCCTGCTCGATCAGGTAATCTCGCCACTGGTTCCCCGGGGCGTGCCGTGGCTGACGAGCCCAGCCTTCGCCATGCCGAGTGTGATCACAGTAGGCGTCTGGCAACTGACGGGATACTACATGATCATTCTCTTGGCCGGACTGCTCGGGATCCCTGCCGAGTATCTGGAGGCGGCCGCGGTCGACGGAGCGAAAACGTGGTCACGTGTTTGGCATGTGATCCTGCCTTTGCTCCGGCCCCAGTTCGCCTTCGTATGCATACTGGCGATCATCAACGCCGGCCAGGCCTTCGACTCCTTCTATGTCCTGACGAACGGTGGCCCCGCCAACGCCACCGACATCGTCCCGCTGGAGATCTACTTCCGCGGATTTCAGCTGCTGCAGATGGGGCCCGCATCGGCGTTGTCAATGGTTTTGTTTGTCTTCTTGATGCTGATCACCCTCATCCAGTTGAAGTTCTTCCGATTCCAGGAGTCGGTAGGATGAATATCAGGCTGCGCCGGTGGGGCGGCTTTGGCGTTCTGTACGCAGTTTTGATCCTGTTCGCGGTATTCACCCTCACCCCGATCCTGTTCGCTGTGGACGGGTCACTTAAACCGGAGTCGGAGATCTTCCAAGTGCCGATGCGCCTGCTCCCCTCCCACATCGCATGGCAGAACTACGTTCGGCCCTTCGAGCAGGCGAACTTCGTTCGCTACTTCGAGAACTCCATCGTCGTCGCCGTCGTCCAGACTCTGGGACCGCTGGTGCTCTGCCCGATGGCGGGTTACAGCCTTGCCAAGTTCAGTTACCCAGGCCGAACGATCATCTTCATCTTCGTGCTCAGCACGATCATGATCCCGATTCAGGTGACGCTCGTCCCGCTCTTCCTGATCGTCAAGGACCTGGGCTGGG
>JBAPVZ010000231.1:0-1744 GCA_049283435.1 Candidatus Dormiibacterota bacterium | reverse complement strand
GGTTGAGCGCGACGACCGCGGGCGCGCCGCCGTCGGTGGCCAGCTGCCCGGCGATCGCGTCGACGGCGGTCGCTCGCGCCGCCTCCGCGACCTCGACAACCTGGCTCAGCTCGGCCTCGGCGTCCTGGTAGACCTCGCGGATGCCGGATCCGGGCAGGATGTCGTGGAACTCGTTGCGAAGCAGGATGCGCCAGGCCGGCTCGAGGCTGGGCGGCAGCGAGGCGCCGGCGAGCGTGGCGAGCGATCCCAGCGCCTCGGCGGCGAGCAGCGTCCGCTCGCCGCGGCGGTGGAGCAGCTTCGTGCGCCCCTGCGTCGTCAGCGTGCCGCGATGGAGCTCGAGGTAGAGGTTGCCGACCCAGACCGGCAGCGAGTTCCTCTCCGCCGCCTCGCCGAACCGCTGGAACAGCTCCTCGACCAGGCCGAAGCTCGCCGCCGGCACCACCGGCAGCTGCTCGGACACGTCGACGCTCGCCATCATCTCCCTCGTCGGACCGCCGGCGCCGTCGCCGAAGCCGACGCTGAGCAGGCTCTCCGGGTGCACGTGCTTGCCGCGGTAGTTGTCCCAGGTCCCGACGAACGAGGCCGGCGACGCGTCGCCGTTGTAGCCGCCCCCCGGGTTCTCGAACGTGTGCGCGAGCACCCGCGTGCCGTCGATCCCCTCCCACCAGAAGAGGTCGTACGGGAAGTGGTTCGTCTCCGACCAGTTGACCTTGATGGTGAAGAACCCGGTGATGCCGGCCTGGCGCAGGAGCTGCGGCAGGCCCCCCGTGAAGCCGAAGCAGTCGGGCAGCCAGGCGACCCGATGCCGGTGGCCGAACGCGCGCTCGAAGTAGCGCTGCCCGTACAGCAGCTGGCGCGCGAGCGCCTCACCGCTGGGCAGGTTGCAGTCGGGCTCGATCCACATGCCCCCGACGGGCTCCCAGCGGCCGCCTTCGACCTCCTGCTTGACCGCCGCCCACAGCTCGGGGTCGTCCTCCTCCAGGTAGGCGTAGACCTGCGCGCTCGACTGGTTGAAGACGAACTCGGGATAGCGGTCGAGCAGCGCGAGGACGGTGGACGACGTGCGCCGCGCCTTGCGCCGGGTCTCGGCGAGCGGCCAGAGCCAGGCCAGGTCCAGGTGCGCGTGACCGCTGAGCAGGACGCGACCGTGCTTCGGGTAGCGCTCGCGCAGCTTTGCGAGCCCCTTCTCCAGGTCCGCGATCGCCGCGCGCACGCTCGCTCGCGCCTGCTCGTCGAGCGGGGCCGGACTGCTGGGCAGGTCGGCCGGCAGCTCCCAGATCGCCTGCTGCTGCGGCGTGCCCGCCGTCCGGGCGACGTAGGGCAGCGTGTCGCTCGGCCAGTCGAGCAGGGTCAGCGCGTGCTCGGCCGCCCCGAGCAGCGGGTCCGCGACCTCCTCCTCGAGGAGCGCTCCGGCCGCACTCTGCACCGCGGAGAGCAGGGCGAGCAGCCGGCTCAGGTCGGGCTCCTCGACGACGAGCGCCGCCGCTTCCAGGTGCGGGTCGCGCACCGGCTGCCCGAACGGCAGCCGGCCGACGACCTCGGCGTCGATCGCGAACTCGCGCGCGTGCAGGGGGTAGCGCCGGTGGTTCGGATCCAGCCCGAAGCCCTCCGACTCGCCCTCGTCGTAGACGACCTCGACCAGACCCTCGCCGCCGAGGGAGAGGTGCAGCCGCACCTGCTCGAGCGGCCAGTCGGCGGGCACCTGCACGGCGTCGTGCCTCAGGTGCTTGACACCGATCCGATC
>JBAPVZ010000230.1:0-3643 GCA_049283435.1 Candidatus Dormiibacterota bacterium | reverse complement strand
CCACCGGCGCTCGCACCGCCGCAGGCGACGGCGGCCAGCCCGATGCCCGCACCGGCGAGCCCGCGCAGCATCGCCCGGCGGTCGACGCGTCGATCCCAGATCGTCATCCCATTCTCCCCCGGGCTCCGTGCCACTTAGACCTCTTTCAATGATCTAAATTTCTTTCGATGTACGCGCATCGTACCTCGGACTGCCGGCCCCCGCATCGTCGGGTTCGCCCGAGTCCGCCACCGGCGCTTCCGGCAGGTGTGGCCAACCGCCGCGCGCCCGGACCGCGATCCCGCACGCCGTGCGAGCCGGCTCGGAAGCGGCCGCCCTCCGCGGCGAGCGGCGACAGGTGAACGCACGCGCGCCCCGGCCCGGCGGGGCCGCCAACGCCGGCGCCGGGAGGCTCACCCAGCTCACGTATCACCGCGTTCGCGAGATGCTGCTCAGCGGCCGTCTGGCGCCCGGCTCCGTCCTCACCGAGGGGCGCCTCGCCGGCGAGCTCGGCGTCTCCAAGACGCCGATCCGTCACGCGCTCCGCGCGCTGCATCAGGAGGGCTTGCTGACCGCGGGCCCCCGCCGGCAGATGCGGGTGCGGGCGTTCTCCGCCGCCCAGCGGTTCGAGCTGGATCAGGTGCGGATCGCGCTCGAGCGGCTGACGGTGCGGGCCGCCTGTCGGAGCATGTCCAACGACGACCTGGACGAGCTCCATACGAACCTGCGCCGCCAGCGCCGAGCCGTCGTCGAGGGCCGTGAGGACGACTTCATCCGCCTCGACGAGGAGCTGCACCTCCTGATCGCGCAGCGCAGCGGCCTCACGTTCGCCCCCGACCTGCTCGGGCGGGTGCGTGGGTTGGTCAGCCTGCTTCAGATCACGATCGGGCAGGAGGCGGGCGATCTGACCCCGGCGCTGGAGGAGCATCGGGCGATCGTCGACGCGCTCGAGAATCGCGACGTCGCGTCAGCGCTCGCCGCCCTGGAGCGTCACCTCGGCCGGGTCGGGGCCCGGGTCCACGCACGGCGACCCGAGGAGGAACGGAAGGAGGAAGGCGAAGGGGAACGCGAGGAGGAAGGCCAGGTGGAACCCGAGTCCGGCGACTGACGCGTGCCCTCCAGGGCTGTGCGCAGACGCCGAACCTACACTGGAGCGCATGATCGACGCACGGACCCCGCTGCTGGACACGGGACTCGACTACTTCCGGATCGAGGCCGCCGCGGAGGCCGGGTTCGGCGACACGAGCCGGCTCCCGAAGACGGTCAAGATCCTGCTCGAGATGCTGCTCCGCGGCGCCGCGGCGGGCGAGGTCGAGGACGACAGCGTGCGCGCGCTCGCGTCGTGGCCGGCATCGGCTGAGTCCGCGGCCGAGCTGCCCTACAAACCCTCCCGGATCCTGCTCCAGGATTTCACCGGGGTGCCGGCGGTCGTCGATCTCGCCGCCATGCGCTCGGCGATGCAGCGGGTCGGCGGCGATCCGCGCCGCATCGACCCGCAGGTCCCGGTCGATCTCGTCATCGACCACTCGGTGCAGGTCGACCAGTTCGGCAACGGCGGCGCCTACGCCGGCAACATCGAGCGCGAGTACGAGCGCAACGGGGAGCGCTACGCGCTGCTCCGGTGGGCGCAGGGCGCGTTCGACAACTTCACCGTCGTGCCGCCGGGCATGGGCATCTGCCACCAGGTCAACCTGGAGCGCCTCTCCCGCGTCGTCCAGCTCCGCGACGGGGTCGCGATCCCCGACACCCTGGTCGGCACCGACTCCCACACGACGATGGTGAACGGGCTTGGGGTGCTCGGCTGGGGAGTCGGCGGCATCGAGGCCGAGGCGTGCATGCTCGGGCAGCCGATGTACCTGCCGCCACCGGTCGTCGTCGGCGTCCGCTTCCACCACGCGCTGCCGGTCGGGGCGACCGCGACCGATCTGGTCCTGACGCTCACCGAGATGCTCCGCCGCCACGGCGTCGTCAACAAGTTCGTCGAGTTCTGCGGAGACGGTCTCTCCAGTCTGACCGTCGCCGACCGGGCCACGATGTCCAACATGTGCCCCGAATACGGCGCCACGTCGGCGCTGTTCCCGGTCGACCAGCAGACGCTTCGCTACCTGGAGCAGACCGGCAGGGAGCCGGAGTTGCTGGCGCTCGTCGAGCGCTACACGCGTGCCCAGGGCCTGTTCCGCGAGGACGGCGATCCGACCCCGCAGTTCAGCGAGCTGCTCGAGCTCGATCTGGCGAGCGTCGTCCCGAGCATGGCCGGCCCGCGGCGCCCCCAGGACCGGGCCGCGCTGCCCGACGTCTGGCGGAGCTTCAGCGACGCGTTCCAGCGCGGCAGCGACGACGCCGACGTCGAGCGCATGAACGGCGAGGGCCTGGAGCTGCCGACCGGAGGCGCCGGCACCGCGGTCGCCGAGCGGACCGGGATGAGCCTCCGCCAGGGATCGGTCGTGATCGCGGCGATCACGTCCTGCACGAACACGTCGAACCCGTCCGTCATGGTCGCCGCCGGGCTCCTCGCCCGCAACGCGGTCGCGGCCGGCCTCGAGGTGCCGCCCTACGTCAAGACGTCGCTCGCCCCCGGGTCCCGCGTCGTCACCGACTACCTCTCGGCGGCCGGGCTGCTGGAGCCGCTGGAGAAGCTCGGGTTCTACCTCGTCGGCTACGGCTGCACGACCTGCATCGGCAACTCGGGCCCGCTCGCGTCGGCCGAGATCGAGCAGGACGTCACCGACAACGACCTCGACGTCGCGGCCGTGCTCTCCGGCAACCGCAACTTCGAGGCGCGGATCCACCCGCTCGTACACGCGTCCTACCTCGCGTCGCCGCCGCTCGTCGTCGCCTACGCGCTCGCGGGCACGCTGCGCAAGGACCTGACCATGGAGCCCCTCGGCACCCGCCAGGACGGGACGCCGGTCTTCCTCCGCGATCTCTGGCCCTCGGCGGAGGAGGTGGATCAGGTCATCCGCGACGCGGTCCACCGGGAGTTCTTCACTCGCGAGTACGACCGCATCTACGACGGCGACGAGCACTGGCAGCGGATGGAGGCGCCGACCGGCGACATCTACCGGTGGGACGTCGCCTCGACCTACGTGCAGGAGCCGCCCTACTTCGAGGGCCTGGCGCCGCAGTCGGCACCGCTGCACGACCTGGAGGGGGCGCGCTGCCTGGTCATGGTCGGCGACTCGGTGACGACCGACCACATCTCCCCCGCCGGCTCCATCCCCGCCTCGTCGCCGGCGGGCGAATACCTGCTCGCGCACGACGTCCAGAAGGTCGACTTCAACTCCTACGGCTCACGCCGCGGCAACCACCAGGTGATGATGCGGGGCACGTTCGCGAACATCCGGCTGCGCAACGAGCTCGCCGAGGGCCGCGAAGGGTGGTGGACCCGGGTGCAGCCGAGCGGGGAGGCGGCGACGATCTTCGACGCCTCGGAGCGCTACCGGGCGGACGGGACGGCGCTCGTCGTGATCGCGGGCCGCGAGTACGGCTCGGGGTCATCCCGAGACTGGGCGGCGAAGGGCCCGAACCTGCTCGGCGTCAAGGTCGTGATCGCGGAGTCGTTCGAGCGCATCCATCGTTCGAACCTGGTCGGCATGGGCGTGCTGCCCCTGCAGTTCGCCGATGGCGAGTCGCGCCACACGCTCGGGCTCGACGGCTCCGAGAC
>JBAPVZ010000229.1:0-5829 GCA_049283435.1 Candidatus Dormiibacterota bacterium | reverse complement strand
GCAACCGCAAGGGGCACCCCGTGTTCTACCCGGTGGACGAGAGCAAACCGGCGATCGTCGGAAGCGGCACGCCAAGTGATCGCCGGGCGATCTTGAACCTTCTCTCTCGACTGAAGGCGGCTGGCCTGCAGTGGCCCTGGACGAGTCGAGATCGTCGGCAGCGTAGGAGGAACTGAGCGGTGGAGTGGAGCGTCCATATCGACGCGAGGGGGCCTGGCCCGTACGACGTGGACTGGGCCGACGAGGTCATCGACTCGTCGGTGATGGAGGGCCGCGGACCCGCGGTTTCCGTCGCCGCTCGGGAAGTCGGATTCACGTTCTCGGTTGAGGCCGACGACGTGCTCTCTGCTATGGCGGCTGGCATTGCCGTGGTCCATGACCTGGACCCGGCCCTGCAGCCCGTCGATGCCAGCGCTGAGGTGTCGAGCGTCCTTGAGCGCCGGCTCGCCGAGTCGAACGTGCCCGTGCTGCTCGGCGTGGCTGAAGTCGCGGCTGCGCTTGGGGTCAGTCGTCAGCGGGTGTCCGAGCTCGCCCAGGCCCCCGACTTCCCGCCAGCACTCACGAGGCTCAAGTCGGGCCCGATCTGGCAGCGCTCGCAGATCACTCGCTTCCTTGACACCTGGGAACGCCGCCCGGGCCGTCCGAGCCGGCCGCGCCAGCCGCGCCAGCCTGTGTAGAGTCGGCGGCCTGCGGAAGGTCGGGCCGGGGGTGAAGGTTGTTCGGCGCCTTCGAGCTCGGGGCCTCATTCCGCGCTCGAGGCCTCATTCCGCATCCGTGTCTGGGGTCGGGTGCCTCGCACACGCCGCGGCAGGTGGCGGCGCCGCACGAGCAGGGCATCACCCATTCCACCCGATGTGGCGCGCGAAGAGCCGCGCCCCGCAATCGGCGAGGGCACACCGGCGAGGGCCGCACCTCGACCTCATCGGCGGAGTCGCTCACCGCCATCATCGCGCGATTCTGCCTCGGCCGCCGCTGAGCGCGCTGCCGTGGGAGGTTCCCGTCAGGCCGAGGACCTCGCGCGTGACTGTGGTTTGCTTGCCTTGTGATTGACCCCCAGACGCTGACCGAACCGCAGGGCACGGACTTCTTCGAGTTCGACGAGCTGCTCAACCCGCACGACCGAGCGGCTCGCGACCGAGTGCGTGGGTTCATGAGAGAGATCCTGCCGGTGGTGGCGCAGGCCTGGGAGGAGGCGCGGTTCCCGAGCGAGCTGATCCCCCGCTTCGCCGAGCTGCACGTCGCCGGCGGCATCATCCAGGGGTATGGCTCGCCAGGGCTGACCCCGCTCGGCGCGGGCGTCGTCGCGCTCGAGATGGCGCGCGGCGACGGCAGCCTGACGACGTTCTTCGGCGTGCACTCGGGCCTGGCGATGGGGTCGATCGCGATGCTCGGCTCCGAGGAGCAGCGGCAGCGCTGGTTGCCGGCGATGGCGAGGATGGAGAAGATCGGCGCGTTCGCGCTGACCGAGCCGGCGCATGGCTCGGACGCGGTCGCTTTGGAGACGACGGCGCGGCGCGAGGGCGACCACTGGGTGCTCGACGGGAGCAAGCGCTGGATCGGCAACGCCTCGTTCGCCGACCTTGTCATCGTCTGGGCGCGGGACGCCGACGACGGTCAGGTCAAGGGCTTCGTCGTCGAGAAGGGAACGCCCGGCTACGACGCGCAGGTGATCACCGGCAAGGTGACGAAGCGAGCGGTATGGCAGGCGGCGATCGAGCTGCGCGGGGTCGTCGTACCCGAGGAGAACCGGCTGCAGGGTGCGCGCAGCTTCCGGGACACCGGCAAGGTGCTCGGCGCGACCCGGTTCGGCGTCGCCTGGGAGGCGATCGGCCACGCGGTCGCCGCCTACGAGACGGCGGTCGCTTACGCGAAGCAGCGCGTCCAGTTCGGGGTCCCGATCGCCGCCACCCAGCTCGTGCAGAGCCGGCTCGCGGCGATGCTGACCGAGATCACCGCGATGCAGGCGATCTGCGTGCGGCTCTCCCAGCTCATGGAACAGGGGCGGATGACCGACGCGCAGGCCTCGATCGGCAAGCTGAACAACGCACGCAAAGCGCGCGCGATCGTCGCTGACGCGCGCGATCTGCTGGGCGGCAACGGCATCCTGCTCGACTATCAGGTCGCGCGTCACTTCGCCGACATGGAGGCGATCATCACGTACGAGGGCACGGACTCGGTCCAGTCGCTGATCATCGGGCGGGAGATCACCGGGATCGCCGCCTTCGCGCCCCCCCGGCCCCGCTGAGGGGCCTCGAAGCGGCGCCGGCTGTCGATCGACGGGCCCGTTCCGGGTCTCCTCCGCAGCCCGGCCCGCAAGGTGTGGCTGAGCCCGCATAGACTGCCAAGGGATGGCAAAGCGTGGTGCCCAGGCGGGGCGCCCCACGAGGCAGGGTGGTCAGGTCCGGCAACAGGTCCGCCAGGTGCGGCCGAAGGCGGCGCCGAGCGCGCAGGCTCAGCAGCCGACCTCCGGCAAGGCGCAGCGGCGGCAGCGCCAGCAGTACGTCCAGTCGGGCGGGCTGCTGCAGGGCTACGCGCCGGAACGGATCGTGCGTCTCGCCTATGCGGGGCTCGCCGGCGCCGTGCTCTGCGTCGTGATCATGGCCGTGATCATCCTGGTTGTCCCGCTCGCGCTGCACGACCTCGACTGGCCGACGCGCGTCGCCGCCGCGCTCGCCTGGATCGTGCCGATCGGCTTCGGCGCCAGCTTCCTGCTCCCCGGCTATCAGCTGGCGCGCAAGGACCTGAAGGCGGAGCCGATCGTCGTCCAGGGCCAGCTGCAGGGCGCGAGCCCGGTCAGCACCTCGTTCGGTCTCGGCATGCTGATGGTGAAGACGCGGGGCGGCACCGAGCAGCTCCTCGTGCCGTCGGAGCGGCTCCAGCGCGTGCCGGGCAACCAGGTGCCCGTGATGGTCACCCTGACGCCGAACCTGCGCCACGTGCGGAACGTCGGCATCATGGGGCCGCGCATGGTCGGCCGGCCCGACCAGCCGATCCCCGACATCGTGAAGCGGATGCGCCTGCTGCCGATCGCGACGCCGGTCGCGCTCTCGCTCGGCGCGATCATCGGAGCCGACGTGATCGCGTTCCTGCCGATCGGCAACTGGCTGCTCCACGTCATCCTCACCGTGCTCGTCGGCGCCGCGCTCGCGGCGGGCGTCTACGGTCTCTCATTCCTGTTGCAGCGACGGATGTACGCCCAGGTGCAGACGCTCCTGCCCGGAGGTGTCTGAAATTGGCTGAGCGCAACCAGATCCCGATCACCCGCGACGGCCTCGCCGAAGTCCAGCGTGAGGTGCGGGAGCTCATCGAGGTGCGCCGGCCCGACGTGATCTCGAAGATCAAGGCCGCGCGCGAGCACGGCGATCTGTCCGAGAACTTCGAGTACCATGCCGCCCGCAACGAGCAGTCGTTCCTGGAGACCCGGATCCAGGAGCTGGAGGCGATCGTCCGCAACCACGTGCTCGTCGAGGGCAGCGCGGCGAACGGTGAGGTCGGGATGCTGAGCACGGTGACCGTGCAGGAAGAGGACAGTCCCGAGGAGACGTACCAGGTCGTCCCCCCCGCCGAGGCCGACCCGACGGCGGGCCGGATCAGCTACGAGTCGGCCGTGGGCAAGGCGCTCATCGGCCACCGGCAGGGCGAGGAGGTCGAGGTCGTCGCGCCGACCGGAGCTCGCTACTCGCTCCAGATCGTCCGCGTGTCCTGAGCGTCGGGGCGAGACGGGTGACGACCGCCCCCGACGGACCGCTGCCGGCGCTCGAGCGCCTGCTGTCGTGGCTGAACCGCGAGCGCATCGACGCTGCATTCGTCACCGGGCCGAGCTCGATCGCCTACCTGACCGGGTTCCAGGCCGAACCGCTCGAGCGGGTGATGGCGCTCGCGGTCGGCGGTGAGGCGGCGGTGCTCATCGCGCCCGGCCTGGAGGCCGAGCCGGCGCGGCGAGCCGCGCGCGGCGTCGAGGTCGTCGCGTGGCGTGACGGCGACGACCCCTATCAGATGATCGCCCGGGTGCTCGGGCCGGCGCCGCAGCGCCTGGCCGTGGAAACGGAGCACGTGACCCTGCGGGCGCACTCCGATCTGGCCCGCTGCGTGCGGGCCCGCGAGCTCGTCGATGCGTCGCCGCTGCTCTGGGATCTGCGATTGCGCAAGGCGGGGTCGGAGCTGCAGCGGCTCCAGGAGGCGGCGCGCATCACCGATCAGGTGACCGGGACCGCGCTCGCGCACGCCCGAGCCGGCATGACCGAGGTCGAGATCGGACGTCTCCTGGATGACGCGATCTACGCCGCCGGCGCCTCCCTCAGCTTCCCCTCGCTGGTCCAGGCCGGGGCGAACTCGGCCGATCCGCACCACCGCCCCGGCCAGCAGCGGCTCCGTCGGGGCGATCTGCTGCTCCTCGACTTCGGCGCCGCCACGGGCGGTTACTGCGCCGACACCACGCGCACCGTCGTCGCCGGCGAGCCGACCGCCGAGCAGCAGCGGATCCACGACCTCGTGCTGCAAGCACACGATGCCGCGATCGCGGCCGTACGGCCGGGTGTGACCACCGGCGCGGTCGACGAGGCGGCGCGCTCGGTGATCCGCAGCGGAGGTCATGGCGATCACTTCTTCCACCGAGTCGGCCACGGCCTGGGCCTCGCCGAGCACGAGCCGCCGAGCCTCGACCCCGGCTCCACGACCGTGCTGGAGCCGGGGATGGTCTTCACGATCGAGCCCGGCATCTACCTCCCCGGCTGGGGCGGCATTCGCATCGAGGACGATCTCGTCGTCACCGACACCGGCTGCCGGCTGCTGACGCACGCGGCGCGAACGCTGGCTCCGCTGCCGGCTTGACCGCCCCCGATGGGCCGCCGCGCGCGCGGCGCGCGCTGTGCGCGCTCAGTGCAGGCCGGCCAGCAGGGCAGTCCCGTCCGGTGTCCCGAGACCGGTGCACGCGTCCCAGCCGGCGCCCGCTCGGTAGGCGCCGTTGGTCCCCGTCGTGACGTCGTGGAAGGCGCTCGTACCCAGCATCGGGTAGACGAGGGAGCCGAGAAAGCCGACGGCCTTGCCGCGTGACGCGTTGCAGAGGGCGACGAGCCCGGCCCAGAGCGGCGCGACGGCGCTCGTGCCGCCGACCGTCTGCGTCGCGCCACCGACGTAGATCTCATAACCGGTCGCCGGATCGGCGTCACCGGCGACGTCGGGGACGCCGCGCCCGGCCGCGCCGCCCGGATTCGCGGATGGCGGCACCTGGGCCGACGCCTGCCACGACGGCAGCGGGAAGTGGGCGCTGATGCCGCCCCCGGTCGCACCGCCGCCGGCGTCCCAGACCGTCTCGCTCCGCCAGGTCGTGCCCTGGGCTGTCAGCGACGTGCCGCCGCAGGCCAGCGCATGCGGGGCCGACGACGGAAAGTCCACGTGCGCCTGGCCGTCGTTGACGCCGTCGGAGGACCCGGAATCGCCGGCGGCGACACAGACCGTGACGCCCGCGACGGCCGCCTGCTGGAACGCCTGCTCCATCTGGTCCATCGCCTGCGTCGTCCAGGCCGACTCGGCCTGCCCCCAGCTGATCGACAGGACCGAGGGCGCGTTCTGCTGGTCGTGCACGGCCGTCGTCACCGCGTCGTAGAAGCCCTGGTCGGTGTTGGGGGCGAAGTAGACGGCGATCTTGACGCCGGGGGCGACCGCGCCGACGACCTCGATGTCGAGCGCGACCTCGACGTCGGCCCCGGTGTCGCCGCTCGGGCTGTTCGACGCGCCGTCGACCGGCACGGCGACGACGGTGGGCGCCGCAACGCCTGCACTCTGGAGGAACGAGTCGAGGTCGGACTGCTGATAGCCGCCCCCGAGCTC
>JBAPVZ010000228.1:0-2180 GCA_049283435.1 Candidatus Dormiibacterota bacterium | reverse complement strand
TCGCTGCGCTCGGCCAGGTTCAGCATCTCCAGCTCGTTGAGGAGCTGGTCGATGTAGCGCATCGTGTTGCGCCGCCAGTACTTCGTCTCGCTGATGCGCTTGTCGCGCGCGCGGACTTCGTCGATTGCAATGCTTGCCTCGTTGATCATTCGTTCCCCCCCGTGAGCTTTCGCATAATCACACCTTTCAGTGCTTCCAATTGTAGTAGTGCAAACCGTTTTGTCAACCCGAATCTTGAGAAATTCTACCCGCCCCCCGACCAAGTGCTACGCTCGGAACCGAGCCGGTCATGCCATCGCCAATTCCCGTCCGTTCGACTCGGATGGAGCTGCTCGAGTTCCTCCGCCGTCACCGCGCGGCGAGCGCGGAGACGATCGCTGGGGAGCTCGGCATCACGGCGAACGCTGTTCGCCAGCACCTGACGAACCTGGAGCGTGACGGTCTCGTCCGGAGCGTCCCGGTACGCCACAAACGAGGCCGCCCATCCCTCGACTTCTCTTTAACCGATCGCGCCGACGGCGTGTTCCCGAAGCGTTACGGCCAGCTGGCCAGCATGGTCCTCGCCGAGATCCAGGAGATGGCCGGGCCGGAAGCCCTGGACGAGGTGTTTCGCCGCATCGCGCTCCGTCACGGTGAGGCGATGGCCCCCTCCATGGAGGGCCTCGACTTCGACGGCAAGCTCGACCGCCTGCTCCATTGGATCAACCGGGCGGGCACGCTCGCCGAGGCGGAGGAGACGGCCGACGGCATCCGCATCTCGATCCACAACTGCCCGTTCCGCAACACCGCGCTCCGCTATCCACAGGTCTGCACGATCACGCCCCACCTGATGGTCCAGCTCCTCGACGTGCAGGTCAGCCAGTCGAGCTCGATCCATCGCCAGGACCCGTTCTGCTCCTTTGTCGTCCAACGCCCCGCTGCCAACGCTGACTAGCGCCCAGGCGCGCGAGGTCGACCGCCTCACGACCGAGCGCTTCCACGTCCCCGTCGCCTGGCTGATGGAGGCCGCCGGCTGGCAGATCGCCCGCCACTGCCGCGGCCGCACCTACGTCCTGTGCGGCAAGGGGAACAACGGCGGGGACGGTCTCGCTGCCGCGCGCCATCTCCAGCGCTGGGGGCGGCTCGCCGGCGTCGCCTGCATCGACTCGACGTCCTACCGCGGGGCGGCCGCCGACGAGCTCGCGGCCTTGCGGGGAGCCGGCGTCACGATCGACGCCGAGCCTGACCCGACGGACGCGGTCCTGGTCGTCGACGCGCTCCTCGGCACCGGCATCTCGCGCCCCGCCGACGGCGCCGTCGCCAACTGGATCGAGCGCCTCAACGACTGGGGGCGCCGCGTCGTCGCGGTCGATCTCCCCTCCGGGCTCGACGCGAACACCGGCGACGCGCGCGGCGCCTGCGTGCGCGCGACCCTCACCGTCACGCTGGGACTGCCCAAGCCCGGGCTCCTGCTGGCCGACGGCCCGAGCCACGCCGGCGAGGTGTGGATCGCCGACATCGGCATCCCACCGCCTGCCCTCGCGGCGGTCGGGGTCGTGCCGCCCCCACACTTGTTTGCGATGCACGATCGCGTCGAACTCTCGGCCCTGCGGTTGTGAGACGAGCGCCGCGGCAGCCCACGATTCCCTGGTCGGCGCCGGCCGGCGCCTGGCAGGGCGCGGCGCCGGTCGCCTGGAATCGCGGCATCAGCCTGATCGGGCACGACCTCTGGCTGGATCCTCAGGTCGTGCGTGCCCGCGCGTTCGTCTCGCACGCGCACAGCGATCACGCTCGCCGGCATGTCCACGCGATCCTCACCGCGGAGACACTGGAGCTGCTCCCGGAGGCCCGGCGACCGCGCGGAACGACCGTCGTCGAGCTTGGTGTGCCGCTGCCGCTGGAGGGTGCGACGGTCACGCTGCACGACGCCGGCCACATGCTGGGCGCCGCTCAGCTCCAGTTCGCGCGCGACGGCTGGCGCCTCCTCTACACCGGCGACTGCAAGCTACGGCGCGCCGACGGCACCCGCACGCCGATCCCGCAAGCAGACGTGCTCGTCCTCGAGAGCACCTACGGGCGCCCCCACTTCCGGTTCCCTGACCCGGGCACCGTCGTCGGCGCGATCAGCGTCTGGGCGCGCCGCACGCTCGCGCTCGGGTCGACGCCGGTGCTACTCGCCCACGCGACCGGCAAGGCACAGG
>JBAPVZ010000227.1:0-3046 GCA_049283435.1 Candidatus Dormiibacterota bacterium | reverse complement strand
GTCGGGCAGGACTGCGGTCGGCAGCGGCTGACCGCCGGCCGCCGCCAGGCCGAGCAACGGCCGGCCGGCTTCGTGCAGTGCGGCCGCCGCCTGCTCCGGGGTCCGGCAGTGCAGGATCGGGGTCTGGAACGCGAGGCCGGCCGATGCCTTGATCACGAGCGGGCCGACGTCTGGCGTGCCGACGCGGGGCAGGATGACGGCGCCGATCCCCATCGCTGCCGCGACGCGCAGGATGAGGCCGACGTTGGCAGGGTTCGCGACCCCGTCGAGCAGGAGCAGGTGGCCGGCCGTGCCTGTCGCGTCAACTGCCCCGGGGAGTGCCGCGAGGTAGTCGTCCAGCGTGCTCATGCGCGGCGCCTCGACGTCGGCGACGACGCCCTGGTCGTGGCGACCGTTGCCGGCGAGCGACTTCACCCGGTGGGGCGCTGCATGGAAGACCTTGACGCCGGATCGCCGCGCGGCCTCGGTGATCTCGTGGATGATCGCGCCCTCGGCATTCGTCGCGACGATCACCTTCGCGACCGGTCGGGCGGGGTCGCGCAGCGCCTCCAGCACCGGCTTGCGCCCGTAGATCGTGATCGACGTGTCGCGGGGAGACGGTCGTTCGCGCATGTGGCGCTCAACGTACGCGGCGGAAGCCGCCGCGAGACACCGGCCGGAGGGGCGTGGGGGCTTGAAATATCAGGGCGGTAAAGAGGAGGAACGCCGCACCGAACGGGCGTACGATCCCGGTATGAGCGGCGCGCTCGCCCGATTCACCCCCGCGACCCGATCCTGGTTCGAGGCTGCGTTCGCGGCGCCGACCGAGGTCCAGGAACGCGGGTGGGAGGCGGTCGCGTCCAGCCGGCACACGCTGATGACGGCGCCGACCGGCAGCGGGAAGACGCTGGCGGCGTTCCTCTGGTGCCTCGATCGTCTGGCGAGCGAGCCGGTGCCGCCGGCGCGGGAGCGCTGTCGCGTGCTCTACGTGTCGCCGCTGAAGGCGCTCGCCGTCGACGTCGAGCGCAACCTCCGGGCGCCGCTGGCCGGCATCCAGCGCCAGGCGGAGCGGCTGGGACAGACCGTGCCCGAGCTGACCGTCGGCATCCGTACCGGTGACACGCCCGCGGCCGAACGCCGTCAGATGGAGCGGCATCCCCCGGACATCCTGATCACGACGCCGGAATCGTTGTTTCTTCTGCTCACGAGTCAGGCGCGGGCCGTGCTCGCGAGCGTCCGCTTGGTCATCGTCGACGAGATCCACGCTGTCGCGGCGACGAAGCGAGGCGCCCACCTCGCCCTCAGCCTGGAGCGGCTCGCGCAGCTGACCGAGCAGCCGGCACGGCGCATCGGCCTCTCGGCCACGCAGCGTCCGCTGTCACTCATCGCAGCGTTCCTGGGGGGCGGCCAGGAGGTCGAGATCGTCAACGCGGCGCGGCAGAAGTCGCTCGCGATCACGATCGAGGTGCCGGTCGACGACATGGCCGATCTCACGGTCGGCGCGCCGCCACCAGAGCTGGGCAGCGGGAACGCGGCCGCGCTCGGCGAGGGACCGCCCGCGCCCCGCCGCTCGATCTGGCCCGCGATCTATCCCCGGCTGCTCGAACTGATCCTGGAGCACCGCTCGACGATCGTGTTCGTCAACGCGCGGCGCTCGGCCGAGCGGCTCGCGGCCCGGCTCAACGAGCTGGCGATCGAAGGGGGGCACCTCGGCGAGGGTGAGCCGGAGCTCGCGCTGGCCCATCACGGCTCACTCGCGCGCGAGCAGCGGACCGAGATCGAGGATCGCTTGAAGAGCGGCCGCCTGCGGGCGATCGTCGCCACCAGCTCCCTCGAGCTCGGCATCGACATGGGCGCGGTCGACCTGGTGATCCAGGTCGAGTCCCCGCCGAGCGTCGCCGCCGGCATCCAGCGCATCGGTCGAGCCGGGCATCAGGTCGGCGAGGAGTCGCGAGGAACGATCTTTCCGAAGTTCCGGGGCGACCTGCTGGAGGCGGTCACCATCGTCGAGCGCATCCACGCCGGCGACATCGAGACGACGGTGATCCCGCGCAACCCGATCGACGTGCTCGCGCAGCAGATCGTCGCGATGGTCGCGATGGACGAGTGGACGGTGCCCGACCTGCACCGGCTGGTGACCCGCGCGCTGCCATTTCAGGAGTTGAGCCTCGGCGCGCTGCACGCCGTGCTCGACATGCTTGCCGGCCGCTACCCGTCGGAGGCGTTCGCCGAGCTGCGGCCGCGCCTCGTCTGGGACCGCGGAAACGACACGCTGCGCGCACTGGCCGGCGCGCAGCGGCTCGCGGTGCAGAACCCGGGCACGATCCCCGACCGCGGCCTCTACACCGTGAACCTCTTGAGCGACGGCCGCCGCGTCGGCGAGCTCGACGAGGAGATGGTGTTCGAGACCCACCCTGGCGAGACCTTCGTGCTCGGCGCGACGACCTGGCGCGTCGCCGACATCACGCAATCGCAGGTCCTCGTCGAGCCGGCGCCGGGCGAGCCGGGCAAGGTCGCGTTCTGGCACGGCGACAGTCTCTCCCGGCCGGCCGAGCTCGGTCGGTCGCTCGGTCGGATGACGCGCGAGCTGCGCGAGGCAACGGTCGCCGAGGCGACGGCGCGGCTCCGCGACCATTGCGGTTGCGACGAGCGGGCAGCACGGAACTTGCTCGCCTATCTCGACGACCAGGCGGCGGCGACAGGGGCCGTGCCCGACGACCGCACGATCGTCGTCGAGCGGTTCCGCGACGAGGTCGGCGACTGGCGGGTCTGCGTGCTCAGCCCGATCGGCGGCCGCGTGCTCGGCCCCTGGGCGCTGGCGCTGGAGGCGCGCCTCCGCGAGCGGCTCAGGCTCGAGGTGCGCTCGATCGTCACCGACGACGGTCTGGCCCTGCATCTGCCCGACGCCGATCGGCCGGTCGACGTCGAGGATCTGCTGCTGGAGCCGGAGGAGATCGACGATCTGGTCGCCGCGCAGCTGCCCGGGTCGGCGCTCTTCGCTGGGCATTTCCGGGAGAACGCGGCTCGAGCTCTGCTGCTTCCCCGGCGCCGGCCCGGCCAGCGGACG
>JBAPVZ010000226.1:0-3958 GCA_049283435.1 Candidatus Dormiibacterota bacterium | reverse complement strand
CGCCTGATCCGCATCGGCCGCGATCGCGTCTCCCAGGCCGGTGTTCGCAGCGCCGAGAAGCGGGTCTCTCCGCTCGCCCGCTGGACCTCGCTCAGTCGCGACGAGGTCCAGAGCCGTCTCCTCGCCTGGTTCGCCGCCCTGGCGCCGACGCGTCCGGTGCGACTCGACGAGGAGACGCTGGGAGACTCGCGCCGCCTCGCCGAGCGGACGTACGCGCGCGCGGACTGGATCGACCGGCTCCATTAACTGCTCCCCAACGGGCCGATCGCCGGCGAGCGGTCGTCCATGCGCGCTCGGAAGCGCACCTCTGCCGGCATTCGGCGTTCCCCCGGGTCAGTCGACGACGTACCACGTCGGCACCATCGTCTGCTCCGACTTCGGCGGCCGCTGGTAGCTCCGCCGCTGCCTCGGCGGCAGCTTCAGATGCTTGGCCGAGATCGGCCGGTAGGGCAGCTGCTGCAGCAGGTGCGTGATCAGATTCAGGTGGGCGGTGCGCTTGCTGTCGGTCTCGACGACGTGCCAGGGCGCCTCCTTCGTGTCGGTGAAGGCGAACATGCCGTCCTTCGCCTCGGAGTAGTCGACCCAGTGAGCCCGCGACTGCAGGTCGATCGGGCTCAGCTTCCAGCGCTTGGCCGGATTCGTCAGGCGGGCCTGGAACCGCCGTTCCTGCTCCTCGTCGCTGACCGACAGCCAGTACTTGAGGAGCACGATCCCCGAGTTGATGAGCATGTGCTCGAACGGCGGGCAGGACCGCATGAAGTCGTGATACTCGGCGTCCGTGCAGTACCCCATCACCCGCTCGATGTCGGCGCGGTTGTACCAGCTGCGGTCGTAGAGCACGACCTCACCGGCCGCCGGCAGATGCGCGACGTAGCGCTGGAAGTACCACTGCGTCTTCTCGCGCTCGCTCGGTGCGGGCAGCGCCACGGTGCGGCAGACACGAGGGTTGAGTCGCTCCCTGATGCGCTTGATCATGCCGCCCTTGCCGGCGGTGTCCCGGCCCTCGAAGACGACGACGACGCGACGCCCCTCCAGCCGCACCCATTCCTCGAACTGGACGAGCTCCACCTGGAGCCGCCGCAATTCCTTCTGGTACGCCTTCTTCGTCAGGTGCTTCGGCGTTTCGCCGGTCCCGAGCCCCGGCTGCCGGCCGCCGTGCCGGCTCGCCCGTCCAGCCCCCCGTTTGGTCGCCTCCGCCTTCGGCATGACGCCTCCTTGTTGCACAGCGTCGTGGGGGTCGCCGGCCTAGACTCCCGCGCAAAGGATTGCAGCGCGCGCAGGATCTTGCAAGCGGGGTGGTGCGCGGGGCGTTGAGAATGGGGACGATGGGCGATGTCGACGCCGCGTGACGAGAACGGGACGGGGCGCCGGACGCGCGTGCTCGGTGCCTACGCCGATCGCGGCCACAACCTGGCTCGGCTCGGTTCGGAGACGTTCGACCTGCTCGTCATCGGGGGTGGTGTCATCGGCTCCCGAATCGCCCTGGAGGCGACCCGCGCCGGCGCCAGCGTCGCGCTGGTCGACGCCGGAGACTTCGCGGGCGCGACCTCCAGCGCGTCCTCGAAGCTGATCCATGGCGGGCTCCGCTACCTGGAGATGTACGACTTCAAGCTCGTCGTCGAGGCCCACCACGAACGGCGTGCGCTACTCTCGAGCATCGCGCCGCACCTGGTGACGCGACGCGAGTTCATCGTCCCCGTCTACCGGGGGGGCCCCCACGGAGCGGCCACGATCGCCGCCGGTATGTTCGCCTACGCCGCGCTGTCCGGGTTCCGCCTCTCGCGGGCCGCCATGATGAGCCCGTCCCGAGCCCAGCGCTACGTGCCGCCGATCCGTACCGAGGGGATGGTTGCGGCCGGGATGTACTCCGACGCGCAGACCAACGACAGCCGGCTCGTGATGGCGATCGTCACCGCCGCCGCGCGTGGAGGAGCGGCCGTGGCGAACTACACGCGGGTCGACGAGCTCGTGCTCGAGGGTGGTCGGGTCGCCGGCGCGAAGGCCGGCGATCTCGCGATCCGAGCGACCGAGGTCGTCAACGCGGCGGGCCCCTGGGTCGACCAGGTCCGCCTCCTGGAGGACCCGAAGGCCTCGCCGATGGCCCGGCTCAGCAAAGGGGCGCACCTCGTGCTCGACTCGCCCGGCCCGTGGGATGCCGCGATCACCACTCAGCTGCCCGGCGGGCGCGTCAGCTTCGCCATCCCCTGGGAGGGCATGCTCCTGCTCGGCACGACCGACACCGACTACGACGGCGACCCCGCCGAGGTCTCCTGCCTGCCGGAGGACGAAGCGCAGATTCTGGAGGAGGCGGGCCGGTCGCTGCCGAAGGAGGTCATCGCACCCGAGCGCATCCGCTACCGGTTCGCCGGGCTGCGGGCGCTCGCCCGCACCAGCGGGAGCACGTCCTCGACCTCGCGCGACGAGGTGATTCGCGTCGGGCCCGCCGGGATGGTGTCGGTCGCCGGCGGCAAGCTGACGACTCACCGCGAGATCGCCACCAACGTCCTCCGCCGGCTCGACCGCTTCCACGCCGTCCCGATGACCGACACGCCGCTGCCGGGAGCGGGACCGCTGCCGCCGCGGCCGCCGGAGTGCCCGCCCGAGATCTGGGCTCACCTGACGCACCTCTACGGCGTCGAGGCGATGATGATCGCGGACACCGGCCGGCTCGATCCGATCCTCCCCGGCGGCACCGACGTCTGGGGCCAGGTGCAGTACGCGATCGACCAGGAGTGGGCGCAGTCGGTCGAGGACATCGTGCGCCGGCGGACGACGCTGGAGATTCGAGGCCAGGCGACGCCAGAGGTGCGGGAGGGAGTCGCTGCGCTACTGGCGGCGGCAGCCGGCCCCGTCTCCGCGCGCTCATGAGGAGGGACCGATGAACCTCGGCTACCGCGATCGTCTCTACCTGCTCGCATTCGACCACCGCTCCTCCTTCCAGAAGGGGCTGTTCGGGGTCCAGGGAACGCCGACGGCGCAGGAGACGGCGAGCATCGCGAGATCGAAGAAGATCATCTTCGACGGCCTGGCGCACGCCGTCCGTGACGGCGGGCTGGACCGCCACGAGACCGGCCTGCTCGTCGACGAGCACTTCGGCGCCGAGATCGCCCGAGCCGGGACGCGGGCAGGTCTCCAGCTGGCCATGCCGGTCGAGCAGAGCGGCCAGGAGGAGTTCGACTTCGAGTTCGGTGAGGAGTTCGGCGACCACATCGAGGCATTCGACCCAGCCTTCTCGAAGGTCCTCGTTCGCTACAACCCAGACGGTGACGCTGCCATGAATCGGCGCCAGCTGGACCGGCTTCGCCGGCTGTCCGACTGGCTGCACGAGCGCGACCGCAAATTCCTGTTCGAGCTGCTCGTCCCGGCGCTGCCCGAGCAGCTGGCGGCGGTCGGCGGCGATCCGGAGCGGTACGACGGCGAGCTCCGTCCCCAGCTCGTCGTCCGCGTCATCGAGGAGTCGCAGGCGGCCGGGGTCGAGCCGGACATCTGGAAGATCGAAGGACTGGAGACGAGCGCCGACTGCGAGCTGGTCGCGGCGCAGGCCCGGGCCGGCGGCCGGAGCGACGTCGCCTGCATCGTCCTCGGGCGCGGCGCGAGCTCCGACAAGGTCACCCATTGGCTGCGCGCGGGGGCGCCGGTCGCCGGGTTCATCGGCTTCGCGGTCGGCCGCACGATCTGGTGGGACGCGCTGTCCGACTGGGTCGCCGGAACGTTCGACGACGGCGCGGCGGCGTCGGTGATCGGGCAGAACTACCGCAAAATGGTCGCCACCTATCAGTCGGCGGCAAAGGGGATGCCGGCCGGGTGAAGGACCGGACTGCGAGCGCTGCCGCCCGCACGATCACGACGCGCCGGGAGGGTCAGCCGATCCAGCTGGAGCCGGGCGGGTCGATCATCGTCCCCCGGCGGCTGTACGACGCCTACATCTTCGACCTCGACGGCACGATCTACCTGGGGC
>JBAPVZ010000225.1:0-1625 GCA_049283435.1 Candidatus Dormiibacterota bacterium | reverse complement strand
CGCCCGGCCAGCGCCTCGACGAGCCCTCGCACGATCGCGAGTCCGAGCCCCGTGCCCGACTGGCCGCCGCCGGCGGACCCGGGGGCGTCGGTGTCGGTACGCACGAAGCGATCGAAGATGCGCGCCCGGATCTCCTCCGCGACGCCCGGCCCGTGGTCGATGATCCGCACCCCGACGAACTCCGGCTCGTCATGGTCGACCTCGACCTCGAGCGGGGTGCCGGGCGGCCCGTAGCGGTCCGCGTTCGCGAGCAGGTTGTCGAGGACCTGACCGAGGCGCGACCAGTCGGCGATCACCTCCCGGTCGGCGGCGATCGACGGGGGTCGCACCTCGCGCTGCGGCGAGCGCCGGTGCAGGCGTTCGACGGCGGCGTCGACCGCGTCCCCGATCGGGATCCGTTCCAGGTCCAGCTCCAGCGCGCCGGATTCGATGCGCGTCATGTCGAGCAGGTCGCGCACCAGGTCGTCCAGGCGTCTCGCCTCCGCGGTGATCACCTGCAGGCCGGGGGTCACCTGGTCGGCTCCCGCGAGCAGGTCGGTGCTCCGCGTCAGAATCGTCGCGATCGGCGTGCGGAGGTCGTGCGACACGTTGGCGAGCAGATCCCGCCGGTAGCGCTCGCTCTCGCGCAGGGTCGCGACCTGCTGCTCGGTGCGGGCGAGCCGGATCGCGGCCTGCGCGGCAACCGCCTCCTCCCGGTTCAGCCGCACCAGGTCGGCGTTCGCTCGGCGCAGCTGCTCGCTCAACTGCTCGGCCGCATGCCTGGCGCGATTGCGGCGGGACTCGAGGAAGCCGATCACGCCTGCGGTGCCGAAGAAGAGCAGCAGGTTGACGATGTCGTCGACGTCGGCGATCGTCAACGTGTGGAGCGGCTGGACGAAGAACCAGTCCATGAGCGCGAAGCTCAATGCCGCTGCGAGCAGGGCGGCCCAGAACGGGCCGGTCAGCGCGATGAACGCGACGACGATCAGGAAGAGGAAGACGAAGTTTCGCTGCGCGCCTCCGCCGAGCCGGACGAGCACGACGGTCAGCGCGATCGGTATGAGGACAGCGGCGAGGCCCGACGCCGTCCTGGCCAGCGTGCGCCGGGCGCGCTCGTCCACGACCACGATTGTGGACGGCCGGCGATGCGAGTGGGCCGGCCAGGGGCAGGCGGCGGGGCAGGCGGGACGCCGTGCGCGGTCGAGCGTTCGCTCAGCGGGCCTGCTGCGTGCCGAACGCGACCAGCTCCTCCCGGCTCCAGGTCAGCGACCCGTCCGCGAGCTCCTCGAGAATCGCCGTGACCCATCGCCGTTCCGCGTCGATCGCCGCTCGCAGGTACTCGCTCTCCAGCATCGTCACCCGCGGGAGGTGGTAGGACTCGGCGGCGGTGAGCAGCTCGGCGTCAACCTCGGCCAGGCGATCCGTCAGCAGCGCACGGCGCTTGCCGAGCAGCTGCCGGGCGGCGTCGGGGGTGATCAGCGGGAGGAACGAGAGCGCGGCCGGAAACTCCGGAAACTCGTTGCGCGGCGTGGAGAGGATCTCGACCAGCCACTGACCCGCGGCGGCGCTCCCGGCCTCGGTCACGTGATAGACCGTGCGCTCCGGATACCGCTGATCGCGGTCGGTGCCGTCGACGGCGATGAGGC
>JBAPVZ010000224.1:0-2622 GCA_049283435.1 Candidatus Dormiibacterota bacterium | reverse complement strand
GTGTTGGCGGCAGGCGGCGAAACATGAATACCTGCGCGCCGAGCGGCCGGCCGATCGCCCCCTCGGCGAACCTATCTCGCGAGGCCTGGAACCCGCTGCCGAGCAGCGTGTCCGGGGCGCAGCCCAGCAGCAGTCCCCGCCGCTCGGCGTCCGCGACGAGACGGCGCGCCTCCTCGACGGTCGTCGCGAGCGGCTTCTCCGAGTAGACGTGCTTGCCGGCGTCGAGCGCAGCGCTCGTCATCTCCACGTGGTGGCGGATCGGGGTCAGGTTGAGGATCACCTCGACACCCGGATCGGCGAGGAGCTCTTCCGGCGAGAGGACCTTCGCGACGCCATAGGCCTCCGCGGCGGCGGCCGCGAGCTCGTGGACGACGTCGCTGACCGCGACCACGTCGAGGAGCGGTGAGCGGACCAGGTTCGGGAGGTACATCGGGCTGACCCTGCCGCAGCCGAGCACGCCAATCTTCACCGCTTCCATCCGCATCTCCTCCTCATGCGTCGCCACCGCTGCGCTGCTCGTCAGGCCCGACACCAGCCTCTCACGATCGGGCTGGGCGGCCGCCTCGTCCTCCGGGCCACTGTGAGACATCCCGGCGGCGGGTTGCCTGGCGGGGCTGCCACGTCGAGGGCCCGGCATTCCGCCGAGTATCAGGCACAGGCCCGGATGCGGCCGGGGAGCGCGCTCACCCCGGCCGTGGTGCGAGATCGTCAATCACGGTAGAGGTGCCGGGTCAAATCGAAGTTGTCGAGGTGGCCGTCGGCCGGTGCTCCGTCGCCCCGCTGGCCGCAGACGTAGAGCGGGACCTCCAGCTCATGCAGGGAGCCGTGCGATCGGTAGCCGTCCGGGAGCAGCTCCAGGGCGGCGCCGCCGTCCAGGTCTCCGAAGACGGTGTCGGCGTCTCCCAGCACGACCAGATCGCCGATGCGGCCCGGGTGCAGGCGCAGGCGGGCCGCGGCGCCGGCGCGGTCCAGGACCTCCTCCACTCCGTCCAGCTCGCGGATCGCGTCAGCTACGCGGTGCCGGTCTCCGGGTGTGCGCAGCCAGACGTAGGCGGTGCCGCCGAACGTGCGGTGATGCCGCACGTAGCGATCCTTCTCCGCCGAGATCGCGATCCGCAGCGGCGCGTCGCGCTCGGCGCAGGCGCGTCCCAGATCCCAGCAGCGCCGCTTCCGGTTCATGCCGTGGTCGGCGGTGGCGAGCAGACGGGCGTCGGGCGCGGTGCGCAGCGCCTCCCCGATGAGTGCGTCGAGACTGCGGAGGTGATCCTGGGAGCGCTCGTCCTGCGGAGCCCACTCGTGCATCGGGAAGTCGGTCGTGTGGACGTAGAGGAGGCCGATTTCGGGCTCCTCCCGCAGCAGGTCGACGGCCACCTCCCAGAGCCAGTGGTTGATCTCGGCGCTGTAGATCTCGGGCGGCGGCCCGTATCGCTGCGTCAGGGCGGGAGGCGGGTTCTCGGCCGCGACCGCGAGGTCGGCGCCTCGCCCGAGCAGGCGGACGGTCTTCTCCTTGCTGGTCAGCAGCGCGGATCGCACGCCGCGGTCTCTGGCCCGCTCGATGACGGTCGGGGCGAGCACGAACGCCTGGTCCTCCATGTAGTCGCCGGTACCGGTCTCGGGATCGAAGTAGAAGTTGCCGGTGATGCCGTGCACGGCCGGCGGCACGCCGCACGCGATCGACACGTTGTTCGTGTTGGTGACGCTCGGCATCATCGCCTTGACCAGCGTGCTCCCCCCCTGATCGCGGATCGCGTTCAGGGTCGGTAGCGGCTGGGCGTCCGCATAGTCCTGTCCGAAGCCGTCGAGCATGGCAATCACGGTTCGCTGGTCGCTCATCGTTCGGTTACGCTAGCCGGACCAATACATAAGAGCAATCCCGGGTTGGCTATGCATGGATAGAATTTGTTTATGAGTGATCGCCGGCGTCGGCAGCGTTTCGGTCTCGAGCGGCTCCGGCTGTTCGCGGCCGTCGCGGAGCACGAGCACGTGTCGCGGGCCGCGGCGGAGCTCGGGATGAGCCAGCCGGGCCTGTCCGCGCAAATTCGAGTACTGGAGCGGGAGCTCGGGGTCGCGCTCGTCCAGCCGAGCGGACGGGGCGTGCGCCTCACCGACGCCGGCCAGGTCGTCGATCGCTACGCCCGCCGGGTCAACGCGGCGGCCACCTCGCTGGAGGAGGAGGTCGCGGCGATCCGGGGCCTGGCCCGCGGTCACCTGCGGATGGGTGCCAGCGAGACCGTCGCGGCCTACCTGCTGGCCGGCTGGCTGGCCGAGCTGCACCGGTCGCATCCCGGCGTCGGTCTGGCGGTCCGGGTGACGAACACGGACGCGCTCGTCGAACTGGTCCGCAACGAGGAGATCGACCTCGCGGTCGTGGCGGCCACGATCACCGACCCCGACCTGGACAGCGAGTTGCTCGGAGAGGATCGCCTGGTGCTGATCGCTCCGCCGGGGCGGGGACCGGTCGACCTGAGCGCGAGCAACCTCATCGTGCGTGAGCCGGGCTCGGCGACCCGGCGGACGGTGGAGCGTGCACTGGGCGAGGCGGGCACGCGTCCGGCCGCGACGATCGAATTGGGCTCGACCGAGGGCATCAAGCGAGCCGTCGCCGCCGGCCTCGGTGTCGCC
>JBAPVZ010000223.1:0-1630 GCA_049283435.1 Candidatus Dormiibacterota bacterium | reverse complement strand
CGTCGACTCAGCGACCCACCTCTACCTGCCCGTCGTTCTCGGTACATACCGACGGAGGTACCCGCACGTGCGTGTAACGCTCGTTCAGAGCACCTCGAGTGTGGTTGCGGACGGGATCGCATGCGGGCGACTCGACGTCGGCCTGCTCCGGCCGACATACGGTCTTTCGACGCTCGCGCTCGAAGAGATCGGCCGGGACGAGCTGGTCGTCGCGCTGCCCGAGGACCACCCGCTCTCCGACCACGATGCCGTGTCGCTGCAGGACCTCGCGCACGAGTCGTTCGTGCTCTTCCCCCGCACGGCGGCGCCCGAGCTGTATGCGACGATCTTCCAGCTGTTCGACGGTCTCGACTTCGTCCCGCGCATCACCGAAGAGGCGCACGAAGGGACGACCGTCGCCAGCCTCGTGGCCGCCGGCCTCGGCGTCTCGGTAACGACGCAGGGGATGGGACGGCGTGGCGTCGTCTATCGTCCGATCCGGGGTCAGTCCGCATCGATCGCGATGTGCGTCGGCTGGCGGCGGGCCAGCGCGTCACTCCCCGCGCGCGCGTTCGTTGAACTCGCACGCGAGGCGCGTGCGTCGGGCGGCTTGACGGCCGACCCTGCCGGGCCCGCAGACGGGCTCAAAGATGCGTCGGTTGATAGGACGCATCGAACGTGAGTCGCGCGCGATAGGTGACGCGCTCGGCCGGATACTCAGAGGTTCCGACGATGATCGATTCGCCGCCGGGCGCGGTGCACACGATCTCGCGGCGCAAGACCGTGCCGTTGCGAGCGCAGCCCAGCCGTTGCGCCTGCTCGGCAGTGGCGGCGTGCGCGTGGATCTCGAAGCTCATGTCGGCGACACCGAAGCCGTGCGCGACGAGCAGCGAGAAGAGCGACGTGGTCGCCAGGTCGCCGGCCGTCACCCGGCGACCGAACTCGGTCGGCATCCACCGTTGGTCCCAGGCGAGTGCGACGCCGTCGACGAGCCGCAGCCGTTCGATGTAGGAGAGCATTCCGTCAGCTCCGATGCCGAACCGCTCTGCGACACGGCGAGGAGGGCGCCGCTCCTCGAAGCAAAGCACCTGCATGGACACCTCGTGGCCCTGTGCCGTCCAGCGGGTGAGGAAGTCCTCGGTAGCGAGCGTGCTCACGTCCTCGAGCACCTGTACGGTCGCGAATGAGCCCTTGGAGCGGTACCGGACGACGAGTTTCGCCGCGACCAAGCTGTTAAATGCCTGTCGGACCGTCATCCGACTCACGCCGAACATATCCGCCAGCTCGACCTCGCCCGGGAGTGGCTCGGTGCGCCCCGCTCCCTTGGATATCAGCTGTCTGAGGTAGCGCTCGATGACCTTGTGAGCCGGTTCCCGTATCCCCACGCTGCTCGCGAAGTATGTCTGGTTTCGGCCTTCCACCGCGACGACGGCGGTTGGCAAGCAGCGCGCGAACGTGCGCTCCAGGCGCCTGCGCTCGGTGTGACGACCACCCCCCTCCGCTCAGGGCAGGCCGGCCGTCGCCCCTCCGTCCAGCAGCAGCACGGCGCCGGTAACGAACGACGATTCCGGCCCGACCAGATAGCGAACGCCGTCCGCGACCTCGCCCGCAGTTCCGTGGCGGCCGAGCGGGGGCAGTGCCGGGTCGACAT
>JBAPVZ010000222.1:0-4653 GCA_049283435.1 Candidatus Dormiibacterota bacterium | reverse complement strand
CCGCCGGCCGGCAGGCGCGGCGCAGGTCCCGTCCCAGCCTTTCGTCATCAGGTTCTTCCGTGAGACGTACGACGAGCTCCGGAAGGTGTCGTGGCCGACGCTGCAGGAGCTGTACCGCTACACGCTGATCGTCGTCATCACCGTCATCGTGCTGGCGGCCTTCATCGGGGGGGTCGACTGGGGCCTGCAGCAGCTTGCCCAACGGTTTATCTACGCCGGCATCACGAAAAGCTAAAGAGAGCACATGGCAGAGCAGCAACGCACGACAACCGCGACCGAGGAAGAGGCCCAGTGGTACGTGATTCACGCGTACTCGGGGCATGAGGACAAGGTCAAGAAGAATCTCGAGCGGCGGATCGAGTCGATGGACATGCAGGACAGGATTCTCGATGTCCTGGTGCCCATGGAGGACGAGATCGAGATCAAGGAGGGGAAGCGCCGCCACGTCCAGAAGCGGATCTTCCCGGGCTACGTGCTCGTGCGCATGCTCATGTCCGACGAGTCCTGGTACGTGGTGCGCAACACGCCCGGCGTGACCAGCTTCGTCGGCTCGGGCACGAAGCCGGTGCCGCTTCAGGAGAAGGAAGTTCGGGGCATCTTGAAGCAGATGAAGCAGGAGGCCCCGAAGGTCCGCGTCGAGTACGAGCTCGGCGAGACGGTTCGCGTCACCGACGGGCCGTTCGCGGAGTTCCTCGGGCGAGTCGAGAACATCAACGGTGAGAAGGGCAAGCTGACCGTGTTGGTCACCATGTTCGGCCGCGAGACCCCGCTGGAGCTGGACCTCCTCCAGGTGGAGAAGGTTCGGTAACCCGCAGGGGGAGGCCGAAAGGAGAAACGATGGCGAAGAAGAAGGTCCGCACGCTGCTCAAGATCGAGCTGCAGGCGGGGAAGGCGACACCGGCGCCGCCGGTCGGGACCGCGCTCGGCCCGCACGGCGTGAACATCATGGACTTCTGCAAGCAGTACAACGAGCGGACCTCGCAGCAGGCCGGGGACGTCGTCCCCGCGGAGATCACGATCTACGAGGATCGCAGCTTCACCTTCGTACTGAAGACGCCGCCGACCGTCAACATGCTGAAGAAGGCGGCCGGCATCGAGAAGGGCTCCGGAAAGCCGAATCGCGAGAAGATCGGTTCGGTCACTCGCGACCAGCTGCGCACGGTCGCCGAGGCGAAGGCGAAGGATCTGAACACGGCCGACCTCGAGAAGGCGACCAAGATGATCGAGGGCACCGCCCGCTCGATGGGGCTCGAAGTCGTTGGCTAACGCGCACGGAAAGAAGTACGTCGCGGCGGCGGAGCGGCTGCGGGAAGCGCTCGGCCCCGACAGCGAGGGGCTGGAGCCGCTGCGCGCGTGCGGCGTCGTCAAGGACACGTCGACCGCGAAGTTCGACGCGACGGTCGAGGCGCACGTCCGCCTCGGCGTCGATCCACGGCACGCGGACCAGATGGTGCGCGGGTCGGTCGTCCTGCCGAACGGAACCGGCAAGGTGACTCGAGTGCTGTGCTTCGTCGCCGGCGATCGGGCTCGCGAGGCGCAGGAGGCGGGCGCCGACTTCGTCGGCGGCGACGACCTCGTGCAGCGCGTGCAGGAAGGCTGGACGGACTTCGACGTCGCGATCGCGACGCCGGACATGATGCCGAAGGTCGGGCCCCTGGGGCGCATCCTCGGCCCTCGCGGTCTGATGCCGAACCCGAAGGCCGGCACGGTGACGTTCGACGTCGGGCGTGCGGTACGCGAGGTGAAGGCGGGCCGAGTCGAGTTCCGGACCGACCGTTTCGGGATCGTCCACGTCGTGATCGGCAAGGTGTCGTTCGACCCGGAGCGGCTGGAGCAGAACCTCGCCGCGCTGGTCGACGCGCTGGTCCGCAACAAGCCGCAGGCGTCGAAGGGGCAGTATCTGCGGACGCTGCACCTGGCCGCGACGATGGGCCCTTCGGTCCCGATCGACGTTCGCGAGGCGGCGAAGCTGACGACCGCCTGAGCGCGGTCCGAGAGGGGCGTGGCCGCCGGGCGCTCAGCCGGCGGCCCCGTCCCTTTCTTTTTGCCTGCGGTGGGTTGCGGTGAGATCGAACGGTCCCGGCAGCTCCCGGTCAGCGGCCGCCGCGAGCCGTCCCTCGTTCTTTCGGATCACGACGATGCCGATGACGACGACGAGGATCGCGAATGCCACCGCGCCCCACTTGAACGGGCCCTGCATCCCCGCGACGAGCGAGCTGCCCGAAAAGTAGATGACGCCCCAGAGGGTGGCCCAGGCAAACCCGCCGAGCACGTTCGCGATCTCGAACCGCACCCAGCTCATGCGGTTGACGCCGCCGAAGAACGAGATGTAGGCGCGCAGGATGGTGACGAAGCGGCCGAAGAAGATGACCCAGGCGCCCCAGTGGTTGAACAGATAGTGGGCGATCTTCAGCCGCTCGTCCTTGATGCGCAGCCACTGCGCGATCTTGACGAGCAGGTGCGAGCCGCCGAAATAGCCGATCGCGAACCCGATGTTGGCCCCGACGATCGCGGCCAGCGCCGCATCGAGGATGACATAGGGGATCGCGAGCCGGTGGGTGGTCGCGCTCAGCACCGCGCCGAGGATCAGGGCGGTCTCGCCGGGAGAGGGGATGCCGAGGTATTCGAGCGCGACGAGCGCGAAGATCAACCCATAGGCGGGGCCCGGCGGCAGCTGGTTGAAATCGACGCCGAAGAGAACGGCCGACGAGGCGAGCGGGACCGCGACCAGGGTCAGGGGGCGAAGCACCACGGGATCGTACCGAACGGTGTAACCTGAAGTGGTTCGCCCAAGACGGCAGGTGGCTCTGTGCCTCAATACCCTGTCCAGGCAACGCTCAACGTCAGGCGAGTGCGCGTGCATGCCTCCCTGCCCGAGCGCCGTGGCCAGCTTGGGTATGGAGGTTTTTTTGTGGCACGACCCGAGAAAGAGGCCCAGGTCAGCCTGATCGCCGGGAAGCTCCAGGCCGCGAAGGCGGCGGTGCTGACCGACTATCGCGGGCTGACCGTGAGCCAGATGCAGGACGTTCGCGCCAGCCTGCGCACGCAGAACGTGGAGTACCGCGTCGTCAAGAACACGCTGGCCCGTCGCGCGGTTGCCGATGCCGGGCAGCCGGAAGGCCTGCAGGAGCTGTTCGCCGGTCCGGTCGCGATTGCGTTCGGCTACGAGGATCTCGGCGCGCCCGTGCGACTGCTCAACGACTTCGTCCGCCAGACCCGGCTGCCGCTGGACCTGAAGGGCGGACTCGTCGAGGGCCGCGTGATGAACGCGGACGAGATCAGGCAGATCGGCGACCTCCCGTCGCGCGAGGTGCTGATCGCTCAGCTGCTGGGCACGCTGCAGACGCCGTTGAGCCAGCTCGCGAGCGCGGTGCAGGCGCCCGTGCGTGAGCTGGTGGGGCTCCTCGAGGCCTATCGCGACAAGCTCGGTGGTGGTGAGGCGGCGGCAGCCTGAGCAGGCGCCGGCTCGGCTGGATCAATCGGGGCGAGCACTCGCCCGCAACGTTGGAGAGATGACATGGCAACCAAGGTGACGCCGGAAGAGTTCGTCGAAGCGCTGGAATCCTGGAGCGTGCTCGACGTCGTCAACGCCGTCAAGGCGATCGAGGACAAGTTCGGCATCAAGGCTGCGGCCGCGGTCGCGGCGCCGGTCGCCGCCGGCGGCGGTGGCGCCGATGCCGCCGCACCCGAGGCCGAGGAGCAGACCGAGTTCACGGTCACGCTGCAGGCGATCGGGGACAGCAAGATCAACGTGATCAAGGCGGTCCGCGAGCTCACCTCGCTCGGCCTCAAGGAGGCGAAGGACCTCGTCGACGCGGCGCCGAAGCCGGTCCTCGAGAACGCAAGCAAAGAGGATGCGGACGTCGCCGTGTCCAAGCTCCAGGAGGCAGGCGCGACCGCCCAGCTGAGCTGAGCCCCAGCGAGCGCCCGCGTCCGGCGGCCCGTCCCCACCCCAGCCGGGTGAGGGCGGGCCGTCTCGTTTTTGCGTCGCCCGCCCCGAGCGGGGCGTGGGTCGGTTGGGCAGGCTTTGGGCCGGCAGGGCGCGGCCGGTTGGGCACTTGGATTGTCTGGGGGCTCCGCCCCCCGGAACGAATCTGTCAGGGGTTCGCTTTCCACCCCACGAAACTCCGCAAGCTCCGTTTCGCGGGGACCCCGGGAGTTGGCCGCTGCGCGCCCTTGACAAATTCGGGAGACGGGGTGCGCAAGCTTACCCCGCCTCGCCCCTGGCGCTGGCGCGGGCGCTGCCGCGTTCACGGCTTTTGGCATGCCGGCACTCGTGCCATGAATGAGATCGGGTCGCTCTTGCTGGGCACGCCCTGGTTGGGCAGGGCGTGGGCGGTTGGGCAGACTCTGGGCTGGCAGGGCGTGGGCGGTTGTGCCCTCGGATTGTCTGGGGGCTCCGCCCCCCGGAACGAATTTGTCAAGGGTTCGCTTCGCCGCTACGCGCCCTTGACAAATTCGGGAGACGGGGTGCGCAAGCTTACCCCGCCTCGCCCCTGGCGCTGGCGCGAGCGCTGCCGCGTTCACGGTTCCGGGCTTGCCGGCACTCGTGCCATGAATGCGATCGGGTCGCTCTTGCTGGGCCGGCTCTGGTTGGCAGACGGGGGCGGCTGAACACCCGGGTTGCGCAGGTGGGGGGTGATGTGGCTATCC
>JBAPVZ010000221.1:0-3937 GCA_049283435.1 Candidatus Dormiibacterota bacterium | reverse complement strand
GAAAAAAGGGCCGATCGCCGGCACTCGTACGCTTCGCGCGCAGAGGTAACGACCGATCGCAGGCGTTCGGCTGCAACGTGCGACGCGGTCGGCAACGTGCGGCGCGGTCGGAGCCTGCGTGGCGTTGGGGGGAGAGCGGAAGGACGAGAATGGAACCCTCGGTAGTTACAGCTGCAACTAGCCGCATCGGTGAAAGGTCGAACATGCGAGTGCACAGACTCCAGGGCGCTGAGATCACGCGGGACGCGACGGTCGGGCGCGTCCTGACGCACGACATCGGGCATCGGCTGCGCAAGGGGCTCGTGATTCGGGATGAGCAGGCGGATGCGCTGAAGCGTCTCGAGCTCCCCGAGCTGCACGTCCTCGAGCTGGAGCCGGGCGACGTGCACGAGGACGACGCGGCCCGCCGGCTCGGCGACGCGATCGCCGGCCCCGGCACCCGGCGCGGCGAGCCCGAGCAGAGCCAGGTTCGGCTCGTCGCGACGCGCCGCGGCCTGGCCAGGGTCGATCGGGGGGCCGTCGATCGCTTGAACCTGCTGCCTGCGGTCGGCATCTTCACCCTGTTCGACGGGCAGGCCGTCGACGAGGGCGAGGAGGTTGCGGGGGCGAAGATCACGCCGGTCGCGGTCGAGAACGCGGTCGTCGACCACGCCGAGCGCATCGCGCAAGAGCTGGCCCCGGTCGTGCGCGTCGACCCGTTCCTGCCGCTGCGGACGAAGGTCGTCGTGACCGAGCGGTTGAAGCCCCGAGCGAGGGAGATCTTCGAGCGTGCGGTGGCCGAGAAGCTCGGCTGGTACGGCGCGTCGCTGCTGCCGGTGCTCGAGGTGGAGCGCAGCAACGCCGCCGTGCGCACCGCCTACGAGCAGGCGATCGCGGAGGAGACGCAGCTCGTGCTCTTCGCGGGCGCGTCCTCGATCGACCCGCTCGACGCCGCCTACTCCGAGCTGGAGGCGGTCGGCGGCCAGGTGCTGCGCCAGGGGATGCCGGCGCACCCGGGCAGCATGACCTGGCTCGGCCGGGTGAACCGCACGACCGTCCTCGGCGTCGCGTCGTGCGCCGGGTTCGGCCGCAGCACCTCGCTCGACCTGCTGCTGCCCTATGTGTTCGCGTACGGCCAGGCCCGCGAGGAGGATTTCCACCGCATGGGCTACGGCGGCCTCGTCGAGAGCGGCGCCGGCCGTCGCTTCCCGCCCTACCCCGATCCCAAGGCGCAGGCCGCCTGCTGAGCGGGCGCGGGCTCAGCGGCAGACGAATACCGGGCGGCGGGGCGGCACTCCCACCCGCTGCCTACAATTCGCCCCATGCCCGCCGGCGCCGCCGAGTATCGACGGGTCAACCTCTCCGCCGACCCGCTGTACCGGTACGTCCGGGCGACGAAGCCGGGCGGCGTGCCCGGATCGGTCGCCGAGCAGGACATCATCGACGGGCGCTGGCTCCAGCGACTGCGCCGCATCCACCAGCTGCAGAGCGCCTGGTGGGTCTTCGCGACCGCGGAGCACTCGCGCTTCCAGCATTCGCTCGGCGCGATGCATCTCGCCGGGGACTGGGGCCATCACCTCTTCCCGACGCTGAGCGAGCAGCACGCCGACCTCCCTTCCGAGGCACTCGTCCTGGAGACGCTCCGCATGGCGGGACTGCTCCACGACGTCGGGCACGGGCCGTTCGGTCACTTCTTCGACGAGAACTACCTCGCGCGCTGGGCGCTCGACCACGAGGAGGTCGGCCGGCGCCTGATCCTCGGCGAGATCGGCGCGCAGCTGGAGGAGCTTCGCGCCTCGCCCGATGCCGACTTCGAGCCGGGCGAGCGTCTCGATCGGCGGTGGGTCGCCTACCTGATCTCGGCCGCCGACCTCCCCGGCTTCGACGCTCCCCGCTGGCTGCGCGATCTGAAACCGCTCCTGATCGGCCCGTTCTCGGTCGACAACCTGGATTACGTGCCGCGTGATGCCGCCATCTGCGGCGTCGCCTCCGGCCCCGTCGACGTCGAGCGCATCATCCACTACTCGTTCATCTCGGAGCACGGGTTGACGCTGCACCTGCACGGCGCCGAGGCGCTGTTCATGTTCCTCAACGCCCGCCTCTACCTCTACAACCAGGTCTACTACCACCGCACCGTCCGCCGGATCGACCTCCAGCTCCGCGAGGTGTTCGCGCCCACGATCGACCGGCTGCTCGGCGGCAACCCGCTGGAGCGCCTGGACCGCTTCCACCGGCTCAACGAGTGGTATCTGATGAGCGTCGTCGACGGCTGGGCGCGCGGCGAGGGCGACGCCGAGGAACGTGAGCTCGGCCACGCCTGGTCGGAGCTCGTCGCGCGCCGGCTCAAGTGGCGGCTGATCTATTCCGGCTACTTCGAGGCGAGCGGTGTGCCGCAGGGTGCGCTGACCCTGACGCGGGCCGAGTTCGCGGCCCGGATCCGCCGCCGACTCCCCGAGGGCCTGCGGGATCTCGAGTTCGAGGTCGACGTGGCCGCGCAGGAGTCACGGGCCTTCAACCCGGTGCTGGAGGAGCAGGACATCCTCTTCTTCGACCCGCTCGAGGAGAGCTATCAGCACTCGCGCGTGCTGGACCTCTTCCGCCGGCTGCCGGTGCGCATGGCGCTGTTCCGCATCTTCGCGCGGGACGACCGCGGGCGGGCGGAGCTCACCGAGGCCGCCCACGGAGTCTTTCCCCCGCAGGAGGCTTCGCCGGACGGCTTCTCCCCGAGCGCGGAGGAGGCGATCGAGCGGTGATCGACTGGGGGGTCGCCGCCTCGCTCGCGACCGCGGCCGGCACGCTCGTCCTGGCGGTCGCGACGTTTGCGTCGACGCGGTCGGCGAACCGGGCGGCTCGAACGGCAGAGCGCGCGTTGCTGCAGGGCCTGCGACCGATCCTGCTCCCCTCGCGCTGGACCGACGGCGTGCAGAAGATCCATTACATGGACGACCACTGGCTCGTGGTTCCCGGCGGCCGCGCCGTACTCGAGGTGACGCCCGACGTCGCCTACCTCGGCCTCGCGGTGCGTGACGTCGGCCAGGGCCCGGCCGTGATCGATGCCTGGGATCTGCCGAGCGATCGGGGCGCCGACCATCGCCCGCTCGACCGGTTCCACCGGCTCGGTCGCGATCTCTATGTGCCGGCCGGCGACCCCGGCTTCGTGCAGATCGCGGTGCGCGACCCGAACAGTCCTGCGTACGCTCTGCTGTCGCGTGCGTTCGCGGCCCACGACGTGGTGTGGGTCGACGTGCTCTACGCGGATGTCGAAGGATCCCAGCATTTCGTGACCCGGTTCGCGCTGACCCCGGCGCCGCACCCCGACCCCGACGCCGAGGCCGACGGTCGCACCTGGGCGCTCTCCGAGTCGCGCCACTGGAACCTCGGCCACCCCGATCCGCGGCGCTGACCGCGCCGGGCGGAGGCGCCGCTCGATCGCGCCCCGTTCACCTTCGTCCAACCTGCGTTCGCACCGTCACGCCCGGGCGGGCGCTAGGCCGCGCAGCCCCAGCCCATGCGCGGCAGCCCCCCGCTGGCCAGATCCGCCCACTCGAGCCCCGCCGGCACGCGGTTGGCGCGGTCGACGAGTCGGTCCAGCTGTGCCGAGAACCGGCCCCACCAGAGCGCGTCGAGGGTCGGTGCGGCCGCGATCTCGGCCCGGATCCGCGCCCGGTCGTCGTCGTGCAGGCGGCGTGCGGCCGACCAGTACCCGAGGGCTTGCTCCAATCGATCGTCTGGCGTCACGCTCGCTCCTCCTCCGGCATCGCGGAACGCAGCCGCTGCCGGGCCTGGTTCAACTTGTACCGGACGGTTCCCGCAGGCTGCTCCAGCAACTCGCCGATCTCCGCGCTCGTCAACTCGCCCAGCACCTGCAGCGAGAGGATCACGCGCTGCTCCTCGGGCAGCGTCGCGACCGCGGCGTCGACGGCGGCGACGTCGGCGGTCACCTGCGCACGGTGCTCCG
>JBAPVZ010000220.1:0-2663 GCA_049283435.1 Candidatus Dormiibacterota bacterium | reverse complement strand
AGCCGCGCGCGACGACCGCCGCGCCCGACGGTGCCGGCGTTCGCGTCTGGACCTCGACTCAGTCGGTCTTCTCGGTGCGCGATCGAGTTGCGCACGCCCTGGCGCTGCCGCCCGACCAGGTCGTCGTGCTGGCGGAGAACGTCGGCGGCGGGTTCGGGCCGAAGGGCAGGACGTATCCCGAGGAGATCCTGACCGCGCTCGCGGCGCAGCGGCTCGGCCGGCCCGTCCGCTTCGTCGCGACGCGCAGCGAGGACAGCTCGTCCACCGTGCACGGGCACGGGACGGTCTTCGAGCTCGAGCTCGCGGCCGGACGCGACGGTCGCCTGCGGGGGGTGCGAGGAGCGTTCTGGCACGACATCGGGGCCTACGCGTCGATCGGCGCCGGGATCCCGAACAACATCGCGGCGCATCTCGTCTCGGGCTACCGGCTGCCGGCGCTGCGCGTGCGCCATCACGCCGTGTTCACGAACGCGGCCCCGACCGGCACCGTGCGCGGCGGTGGGCGCCCGGAGGGCAACTTCGTGATCGAGCGGCTGGTCGACGCACTGGCGGACGAGCTGGCGCTGCCGCGCGACGAGGTGCGCCGGCGCAACCTGATCCCGGCCGGGGCGATGCCCTACGCGACCGGCCTGCGAACCGGTCCGATCGCGCAGGTCTATGACAGCGGGGACTACCCGCAGCTGCTCGAGGAGACGGTCCGCCGCCTCGGACAGCCGGCGCCACCGCCGGACGGCTGGCTGGCGGGTGTTGGTCTCGCGTTCGGCGTCGAGTCGACCGGATTCGGGAGCGGCGAGCCGGCGCGCGTGCGCGTCCTCCCCGACGGCACCGCCGAGCTGTCGCTCGGGTCGACGCCGCAGGGCCAGGGTCACGAGACGATGGCGGGGCAGATCCTCGCCGACCGCCTCGGCTGGCCGCTCGATCGGGTGCGGGTGATCGCGGGCGACACCCGCCACGTGCCGGGCGGCATGGTGACCGCGGGCAGCCGCTCCGCGGTGCACGTCGGCAGTGCCGTCTCGCTCGCCGCGACCGCGGCGCAGCAGGCCTTGCTGTTGCGGGCGGGCGAGGCGTTGGAGGCCGCGACCGGCGACCTGGTGCTCGAAGAGGGCGTCGTCTCCGTGCGCGGCGTGCCCGGCCGGACGGTCACGGCGATCGAGTTGCTGGACGGCGAACCGCTCGACGTGATGCGCGCCTGGGTGACCGAAACCGGCACCTCGTGGTCGGCGAGCTGCCACGCGGCGGAGGTCGACGTCGATCCCGAGACGGGCCTCGTCGTCGTCCGGCGGTACGTCGTCGTGCACGACTCCGGGCGCGAGATCAACCCGCGCCTCGTCGAGGGCCAGCTCCACGGCGGCATCGCGCACGGCATCGGGTACGGGCTGTTCGAGGAGGCGCTCTACGACGTCGACGGCACGTTCCGGGCCTCCAGCTTCCTCGACTACACGATCGCGTCGGCGCCCGAGATCGCGTTCGCGCCGGAGCTGATCTCGCGCGAAACGCTGACCGGCTTCAACCCCGAGCACGTGAAGGGCGTCGGCGAGGCGGGGACGATCCCGGCTCCGGCGGCGATCCTGTCGGCGATCGAGGCCGCACTGCGACCACGCTGGCCCGGTCTGCAGCTCGACCAGCTGCCGGTCACGCCGGAGCGCCTCGTCGCGGCGATCACCCGCGCGCGCTGACCGCGCGTGGCCGCGCCGCACTATGGTTGACGGCGGTGATGCCAATGACAGCGAATGAACGAGGCGCGGACACGCGGCGAGCATCGTGAGCGGGCAGCGGGCGCGGGTGGGACTGGTCGGCGCCGGCTGGTGGTCGGGGCACATGCACCTGCCGTCTTTGACGCAGAACCCGGACGCCGAGGTGGTCTGCGTCTGCGACCAGGACGGCGAGCGCGCGCGGGCGGCCGCGGAGCTGTTCGGGGTGCCCCGATGGACGGAGCAGGTCGGCGAATTGCTCGCGCTGGCTCCCGACTGCGTCATCGTCGCGACGCCCCACACGCAGCACCATGCGCCGGCAGCGGCGGCGCTCGACCTCGGCATCGACGTGATGATCGAGAAGCCGATGACCGTGGACCCGGCCGAGGCGTGGGATCTCGTCGAGCGGGCCCGCCGCTCGGGCGCGAACCTCCACGTCGGCTATCCGTTCGTGCACTCGCCGCACGCGAGCGAGCTCCGCGACGCGATCCGCGCCGGCGATCTCGGTCCCCTCGTGATGACCTCGGGGCTCTTCGCGACGATGGTGCGCGAGCTCTACCGGGGCAACGTCGAGAGTCAGCACGGTGACGACGTGCCGTTCATCTCGCGCCCGACCACGTACTCGGATCCGGCGCACGGCGGCGGCCAGCTGTTCACCCAGATGACGCACTGCGCGTCGCTCTTGCTCTGGGTCACCGAGCTGCGGGCGCGCGAGGTGTTCGCGTACGCGACGGCGCCCGGACAGCGCGTCGATCTCGCCGACGCGCTGAGCGTGTCGATGGCCGGCGGCAGCATCGCGACGCTCGCGACGACCGGCAGCGTCATCGATCAGCGCGAACGCTTCGAGGAGTACCGGTTCTTCGGCAGCGACGGGATGGCCGCACTCGACACCGCGCGCGGCACGCTCGCGATCGGACGCGCACGAGGCCCGCTGCGCGCGTCGGAGCCGCTGGACGAGCTGAGCGCGCAGCC
>JBAPVZ010000219.1:0-4385 GCA_049283435.1 Candidatus Dormiibacterota bacterium | reverse complement strand
CCCAATGGTTGGTCGATAACAGACCTCATAACAGAATCAGCGTGCTGACCGGGCTGAAGTCCCGGATCACTCAAAGGTGAGGCCGAGCTCGCGGTCTACGTATAGCCGCACTGCATCCTCAAATGATTGGGGCCAGGTGAGGCCGAGGGCTTCATACGCGCGTCGGGCAGCGGAAAGGAACTCGCGTGCACAGGCAAGGTGCAGGTCGATCACGGCATCCCGCGTCCAGTCCAGCGATGGCAAGCCGCGCAGAATCTCGAGTTGATCGAGTGAGAGAGTCCGCTCCCACCGCATGGCACCCCCTCGGTACCCCGGGGGAGCCAGCTCACGGAACAGGTCCACCAGCATCGAGCGAAGGAGAGCGGCACCCGAAGCTGCCACCAGGTACTCCTGACGCCCGATCACAACCGGAAGCAGGCCAAGCACGCGCAGAAATTCCTCGGAGAGCTTTTGGACGCGGTCCGCCGCAACGCCGGGCGGCTCGTCAGGCCCAGCCGCGTCCGAATCGATGGGCACGGACGCGAGGAGTGCGATTCCCCCCTGGGTGTTCTCGAGCGCCCGATGTGTCGTGGTGAGGGTGACATCGAATCGAACGTAGTCAGAGGTTACGTGCGTGAAGGTGGTCCCGCTGGGTGCCGAATACACAGTTCGCGCGAAGGCCAGATCCACGAGCGAGGCGGAGCACGCCGGCCATTCGTCCACGACCGCAGGCAGCGCACTTTCAGAAACCGCGGTGAGTAGATCCACGTCGCTGAAGCGATCGCCGAGCCCATGGCCGAGGCTTCCGACCAGCCAGGCCGCCTCGACTCTGGAATCGGACTCTAGATGTTCGATCAGGCGCGTAAGCACGCCGCGCTGGCCGGAACTCAGGCCCTCCGGGATCGTTTTCACATTGGGATCGTAGCCTCGCGACCCTGGTTGTTGGGATTGTTGAGCGGTTGGTTGGCTGCCTTGCGGTCCGGACGTGAAAGCAGCCGTTCGACCGGGGCCACCGGCTGGACGCGTACGCCGTGGCTGACGCGCTGCGTGTGCAGGCACCCAGCCGCGCCGGGACTCTCTGCGCGAGCAAGACCGTTGCGCACGCCCGGCGCAGATTCGTGTGATCGAAGCTGCCGTGGCGCAACGTGGTTGGTCATGACCGCCGCGCGGCAGGCGACCGGCGGAGCGCCGCTACTCGTGCTCATCAGCGGCCCTCCCGGGTCGGGGAAAACGACGCTGGCTCAAGAGCTTGCTCGGTGTCTGCGCATCTTCCACCTTCACCGGGATGGCATCTGGGGCGGCCTCCGGTTCACTGCCGCTCGCGGGTCCGGCGAAGGGCTTCCGCACGGAGTCCAGGTCTGGTACGCGACGGCTGAGCTCCTGCTCCGCTCGGGCGTCAGCCTGGTCGCCGATGGAACGCTGTACCGCGGGTGGGACGAGGGCAACGTCAGGCCCCTGCTCGACCAAGGGCAGGTCGTAAACGTGCATTGCCGAGCTGACGATGCACGGAATCGGTTCGCGTCTCGTCAGCGCCAGGAGGGCGTCTCGGAGGCCGAGATAGTGGCTCTGTTGGAACGGGTCGACGCTGCGCACGACCGTGTGGTCGTGCCCCTCAACCTCGGATGTCCCTGCTATGACGTGGACACCACCTGCGGCTACGATCCGCCGCTGGCCGATCTGCTCCGGACACTCAGGCCGCAGGATCGATAGACCGGTCGGGACCTGCGCTTTTGCCTCGTCTCCGGCCGGTTGGCGGCCGTGTGGGGATTAGGCCGTCAGCGCTTCGGCCATGTACAACTGGAGGGTCAAACAGCATGCCTCACCAAACCGGCATCACGTTGGCGGAAGTCGGCTTCGTGCTTCTGCTTTTCGCGGGATTGTGGCTGGTGGCCGCGGAGATACCCGCCCTCCGCCTCCACACCGTGAGGAGGATCGTGGCGGGGGTCGCACTGGCAGTCGCAGGCGTGCTCCTCATCGTTGCCACGCACTGGGGTCACTTCGGCTGAGCGGCGCGATCTCGCGTCCTGGCGGCGACCGTCGTCCGCGTGCACAGACCTACCCTCATGCTTGCTCAAGAAATGGGGACTGCAGTTCAGGAAAGCACTGCACTCGCAGGACCGCCGGGTCATCGACCCTGGCAACGATGAGCACCGCTGCTCTCCCCCAAGGACTCAGTGGCGGACAGTCAGCGGCGTTCCCTGGAGCCGTCCGTCGGGAAGAGCCCGACCGCAGAGGGTGACGGCGAGCTCCTGGCCGGAGCCGCTGAGCGACGCGCCGGAACCGAACGCCCAGTCGAGGTCGTTCGCCTCCAGGCGGCGACCGTCGATCGAGACGCCGAAGTTCTCATGGCCGCCGCCGCGCGTCAGGTCATCGAGGATGGTTCGGAGGTTCCGTTCCGGACCTCGGTGTGGCAGTCCGAGCGATATGGTCGCGTCCAGCCCGTGGATGACCACGTGGTTGAGCGCGCCATGATAGCCGCCCCCTGGCGGAACCCACTCGTGCATGGTCTTCGACCGGAGGTTGCTGACGAGCTGTGCGGTGGGGAGCTGTGCGTCTTCGTGGGCGATCGCATTGGAAAGGGCGGTGAAGTCGAACCCGTGCTCCTGGAGCTTGGCCATGAACTCTGCCTCCGGATAACGCGCCGCCATCGTCGCGTGCGCGATTACCTCGCGGACCCGCCAACCCTCGCAGAGTGAGGGGGTGTCCCACCGGCTCTCGTCCATCGCATCGAGCGTGTCGGCGAGGGCCAGGAACTCGGCAGCGATCGCTGATTGTAGGTCGACGTCGTCGGTCGTCATCGTCTCCTCCTCAGGTAGTCCGCGAATTTGTCGAGCGAGGTACGGAAACCGGCCTGGGATTCAGGGCTCTGCATCGGCGGGGGCACGTTCGTCTGGATGATGCGAACCTCGGTGCGATCCGCTGTAAGCTCGCGAAAGACCACGGTCACGCGCATCCCCGAGTGCTCCTCGTCCCAGACGAGGCGCACCGGGTCCTGCACTTGGACGTAAACAGCGCGCGTTGGGTAGCGGCTGCCGTCAGTGTCGTTGACCATGACCGTCTGAAAGAGTCCACCGGGCCTGGGATCGATGTGGATTTCATCGACCGGCGCGCTGACGCCGGCAGGTCCCCAGAAGTGCGTCAGGTGCTCGGGCTCGATCATGCAGCGGAAGACGAGCGCCCGCGGCGCCTCGAAGACGCGCGTGAACCGGAGCTCTCCCCGGTCTGCGAGATCACCCATGGGACCGTAGCTCGCGGAGGTGCACGTCCAGCTTGTCAAAGCGCTCGTTCCAGGTCCTGCGGCTCTGCTCGATCCAGCCCTGAGCCTCCTCGAGGATGTGCAGCTCGAGATGACAGGGCCGGAACTGGGCCTGCCGGGAGCGCGTGATCAATCCCGAGCGTTCGAGCACCTTGAGGTGCCTGGAGATCGCTGGGAGGCTGATGTCGAAGGGGGCGGCGAGCTCGCCCGGAGTCGCGTCGCTCGACGCGAGGCGCGCGACGATCGCACGCCGTGTCGGATCGGCCAGCGCGCCGAACGTCGCGTCCAACCTCACGTCTGGCACCGTCATCCCGGTCACGGTCGGTATTGTACGGAATGGTTAATTAGCTGTCAAGTTAAATGCGGCCCAATCCAGTGGACGCGGCTCAGGGAGGATCGGGCGTTCCAGGCGGCGGCACTCCGCGGCCAATCGCGATGCCTCGGCAGGTCATGGGTTCGCGATGATGGCGCGGCGCAAGAACCAGATTGGTACTGCGGCGAGCCCCGTCGCTACGGCAAAGACAACGACCGCCACGCGGAAGCTCCATCGGTCGGCGAGCACCGCTCCAGCCAGTGGGGCGAAGGCAGCGAGGCCGGACATCGCCAGGATCAAGGTGCTGGTGACTCGGCCTCGAAGGTGCTCGTCGGTCCTCCGCATCATCGCCGCGACCAGTGCGGCGTTTGCCGCCGGCGCAAGGAGGGGCACGAGCGCGAGGGGCACGACCAGGGCAACCGAGGGCAGGAGTAGGGCGATGATGCACATCAGTAGTGCGTCGACGCCGGCTAGGCCGAGGCCCAACTGCCACATATTCAATCTGCCTTGCAGGCGAGGAGCGAGAAGAGCTCCTCCAATCCCGCCCAGAGCGAAGCCGGCCTGTACCAGTCCGATGATGGGTGCGGCTGTGCCGTGCGTGCGGAGCGCCACCGTGATCGTGAACAACATTCCGTTGATGCCGAAGTTGAGGAGTGGCGCGGCGACCACGACGGCCCGTAGCAATGGGTCGCGGATAACGAGCTCGACACCTTCAATGACTTCGCGCCAGAGCGCTCGACGCGCCGGTCGGTCGGTGGGGCGGAAGCGACCTCGCATCGACCGCACCAGGACAACGGAGACGACGTAGGAGAGCGCGTCACCGAGGAAAGGGAAAGC
>JBAPVZ010000218.1:0-5722 GCA_049283435.1 Candidatus Dormiibacterota bacterium | reverse complement strand
CGAGCTGGGGTTGGTGCTCTGGATCCTGATCGGCTGGCAGTTTGCGGCCGCCGAATACGTGGGCGGGATCGTCATGATCGCGGCGCTGGCGCTCGTCTCCCGCTTCTTCTTTCGCCCGCGTTTGATCGAGATCGCGCGCCGGCGCCTCGAGGACAGCGCTGCGACCAACGGTCACGAGCACCCTGGGGAAGGCGGCCAGCAGGCTGGCAAGCTGATCGATCGCCTGCGCTCGAAGGCAGGCTGGGCGGATGCGGCGTCGTACACGATGGCCGACCTGACCATGCTGCGCAAGGAGCTGCTGATCGGCTACCTGGTCGCCGGCTTCATCGCCGTCCTGGTGCCGACCGAGGTCTGGAACATCGTCTTCTTCCATGGCCACGGGTTCGCGACCTCGGTCGAGAATGCGTTCATCGGCCCGCTGATCGCGGTGCTCAGCTTCGTCTGCTCGGTTGGCAATGTGCCCCTTGCCGCTGCTCTCTGGAAGGGCGGGATCAGCTTCGGCGGCGTGGTCAGCTTCATCTTTGCCGACCTCATCACCTTCCCCCTGATCCTGATTTACCGGAAGTTCTACGGCGGTCGGCTGACGCTGCGCCTGGTGGCCGCGCTCTGGCTGGTCATGGCGGTCGCCGGCCTGATCACCGAGGGCCTGTTCTCCCTGTTCGGGCTGGTCCCGCCGGTGCACCCTACGGAGGTTGTCCAGCCCCAGCTGGAGTGGAACTACACCACCTTCCTCAACATCGGGTTCCTGGGTGTCTTCGGCCTCCTCTACTGGCTCCATCGGAACCGAGAGCGGCTGGGCGGTGGTGGCGGCGATGCCAGAGATCCGGTGTGCGGGATGCAGGTGCCGGTGACGCACGCACCAGCTCGGGCCGAGCACGCTGGACGGTCCTACTACTTCTGCTCTGATCGTTGCCACGATCGGTTCCTGCGCGAACCGGAGCGATTCGCCGGAGCTCTGACGACCACCCCGGGGCTCTGACGACTACGGAGAGAGGGACGTGCAGAGAGCGTCAGACCGAAACCGGCTCACCCGACGTCGCCGATGCGACCGCCGCCTCCATGAGCGCCAGCGTGCGCAGGTTGTCGCGTCCGGAGCTCTCGGGTGTGCGGCCGGACAGGATCGCATCCGCAAATTCGTGCAACGCCCCGGCGCGATCGGTGAAGCGCAGCGGTGCCAGATCCACGCGTTGCTCACCCCCGTCCGGCTCCCGCGTGACCAGCTCGTGCTCGCGCGTGGCCCGGTCGGAGCGGCCCGTCCACCTGATCTCGCCCTGCCGGCACTCCATGCGCCATTCACCGGACCAGGGGGTGGCGGCGCCGGCGCTGATCCAGCTTCCTCGGTAGCTGACCGTCGCCCCGCCGTCGAACTCGATGATCGCATCGCCGACGGGCGGGCCGGCGAAGTGGGTGCCGTCCGGGCGCCACGCCCGGCAGTAGATTCGGGTCGGCTCGCGGCCGAGCACCAGGCGCAACAGGTCGAAGTGGTGGATGGACATGTCGACCAGCAGCGGCTGCTCTTCGTCGTGGTGCCGGCGGCGGCCTCCGTCGGGTCCCGAGTAACGCCGGAAGTCGAGGTGTACCTCGTCCACCGGACCCAGCGACCCGGCCTGCACGAGCTCGGTCACCGCCCGCACGACCCGGTGGAATCGGTAGTTCTGGCTCACCATGAGCACCCGCCCGCGCGCCTCGGCGAGCTGCACCAGCGGCATCGCCTCCGCGACGCTGGGCGCGAACGGCTTCTCGACCAGCACGTGGAGACCGGACTCGAGCGCGAGGCGCACGACCTGCACGTGTGAGGGGAGGCTGGTCGTGACCAGGATCGCCTCCGCAACGGTTGCCCGAACTGCCTCCTCGACCGACGCGAAGCAGGCGTCGCCCGGAATCCCCGCCTCGACCTGCGCGCGCTGCAGCGACCCCGGGTCGACGTCGACCCAGCCGATCGGCTGGACCTCGGGCACGCTCGGGAGTACCTCTTTCGCCCAGTTGCGTCCCCAGCCGCCAAGCCCCACCTGCAGCAGGCGGACGGCGCGAGGCGGCACCGACTGCGCGGCGGGCAGGGGGCCGGCGCGTTCGGATGCGCTGGGCTCAGCCATCGTGCCCGACCGGCGCCGCCCGCTCGAACCAGCCTCGCTCCACCCTCGACGGTTGTGGCGAGATCTGGCTCCGCGCGCCGCCCGCATACGCCCAGGTGATGCAGTTCGCGATCACCTGCTGAATGTCGGGCTGATGGTAGACCGGGAACTCCTGGTCCCCGGGGCTGAAGTAGGCGATGCGGCCCGCCCCGCGCCGGAAGCAGCAGCCACTCCGGAACACTTCGCCCCCCTCGAAGGAGCTGATGAAGACGAGATCGTCGGGCTCCGGGATGGCGAAGAACTCGCCGTACATCTCCTGGCGCGGGATGACGAGCGGATGCGGCACGCCAGCCGCGATCGGGTGGCCGGGGCTCACCGTCCACACCAGCTCCCGCTCCCCCTCGGGACCGCGCCAGCGCAGCGTGCAGGGCGTGCCCAGCAGGCGGCGGAAGATCTTCGACATGTGCCCCGAGTGGAGGACGACCAGGCCCATGCCCTCGAGCACGTGGCGCTGCACCCGATCGACGACCTCGTCGTCGACGGTGCCGTGTGCCGCGTGGCCCCACCAGGTCAGCACGTCGGTCTCTCGCAGCTGGTCCTCCTGCAGCCCGTGCTCCGGCTCCTCGAGCGTTGCACAGCGAATTGCAACCCGCTCGCCCAGCTTGTCGCGGAGTCCCTTCGCGATCGTCCCGTGGATGCCGTCCGGATAGATGCGCCGCACGGACTCGTCGCGGCGCTCGTGGATGTGCTCGTTCCAGATCGTCACCCGTATCGGCTCCGTCATGTGCATCCCTCCTCAAGCCCGGGGCCCGCGTCCGCGATTGCGCGCACGGACCTGGCTGCCCGGAGTTGCGTGATCCGCGAGTCTACTCGGATCGGGACGCCCGCCCCCGAACGGTGAGGTGCCTGAGCGCCGGACCGGTCTGTAGTCGGCCGCCGCGTTTTAGCGGAGGCGCAACGGAGGGCCGCGGCGCCGCCAGGACTAGCACGGGCATCGTTTCGACGGGTGGGTCGTTGGCATCATTGGTGGGTGCCACCGATGGAACTGGTCGACGGTGAGCCTGCGGTGGACTCGTGGCGCGTTGAGCCGCTCTCGACTCTGGTGCGGATGCTGCTGCAGGCGTCGCCGGCACCGCCCGGCAGGGCGGCCATCGTGGCTATTGATGGGCGCAGTGGGGCCGGAAAGTCGGCCCTGGCTGCGCGGCTTCAAGCTGCCGTGCCAGGCTCTGTCGTAATTCACACCGACGACGTTGGGTGGGGCCATTCGTTCTTTGGTTGGGCCGACCTCATGCGGCATGGCGTGCTGGAGCTCGTGCGCCGAGGCCAGCCCGTGCGCTACCGGCCGCCGGCGTGGGACCAGCGCGGGCGCATGGGTTCGATCGAGATACCAGAAGGACCCGCGATGGTGATCGTCGAGGGAGTCGGCGCCGCCCGGCGGGAATTGACCGATCTCATCGACGTCACCGTGTGGGTGCAGTCGGATTACAACGAGGCGAAGCAGCGTGCCATCGCCCGCGACGCGATCCTCCGTAAGGGCGACAACCACGGTGCGAGCCAGTTCTGGCACGAGTGGGCTGCTGCCGAGCTTCCGTTCATGGCGGCGGACCGGCCTTGGGAACGCGCGTGCGTCATGGTCTCGGGCACGCCCGACCGACCGCATGATCACGCGTCAGAGGTCGTCATGGCCAACACGCACGCCGACGCATCGCCCTGCCCGCATGGCTGATCGGTCGGGCAAGGCCGCGGCGGGAGGCGCGGCATTCGCCCAATCGTCCGAGCGCGCAGCGTAGCGGTGGCTCTGGTCTCCGAGACCAGGCCGTTGGTCGGCGCGCCCCTCTCGGTGCTAGCGTCTACCTCGATGAGCGAACCCGGCGAGAACCTGGACCGGATTCTGTCCGCCACGCCCGTCATGCTCAGCACGGGAAGCCTCGCGGGGATTGCGCCCCTCCTTGACGAAGAGGTCGTCTGGCAGGGGCCACGCCCCGAGCTCGTCTGCCACGGTCGCGAGGAGGTCATGGGCATCCTGGGACGAGCGGCGACGCGACGGCTTCTGCCGACGCGCATCGAGGCGGAGGAGTTTCACGACCGCGTCGTGGTGAGTGTCGAGAGTCCCGATCTGCCAGAGACGCCGGCGCTCGCGGCGGGCGCACCCCGCTCACTCGTCTTCACCTTCCGCGACGGCAAGATCGTCCGCATCGAGAGTTTCGCAAGCAGAGAAGCGGCCCTCGAGCTCGCCGCCGGCTGATCCTTCCCTCCGCCGCCGGTCGTCGGCGTTCTCCGGTCCTTCTGGATCGAGAGCCAGCCACCTTGACATTGTCCGCGTACGGTCCCGGCTGAAAAGCTAGGCTGCGGTCGTCATGGAGCTCGACCGGCGAGACGACCCCATCGAACGCCGCTCGACGCAAGCCGGCCGAGCGCGGGTCGTCGCCGCATCATGGCTTGACGGAGGTCGCAGCAGTCCGGCCAGCGTCTCAGCACTCCAGAGGCGCATCGTCGCCTGGTTCGGCCGTGCCTTCGATCAGCCCGTGTGGGTGACCGGCGAGATCGTCGACGTGGATCTCCGGGACACCTGGTGCCGGCTACAGCTGGTGTCACCGGAGAGCGACCGCGGTTTCGTTAGCGATCCGGCCGCGGAGGCATCGCAGGTCTGGACGTTCGTCGGCACCCGGGAGCTCTGGTCGATCGCCCGCTACCTGCGGTCGCGGGGCAGGGGTCTGGACGACTTCTTCCGGATCGGGAACCGCATCTCGCTGCGCGGGACGGTGCGGTACTGGGAGCAGGGCAGTCGGTTCGAGGTCGCCGTCGACATCGTCGACGCGAGGACTGGTGAGGGCTGGCTCGCCGGTTGGCGGCGGATCACGGCGCGGCGGCTCGAGCGGGAGGGCCTCTTCGCGCGGCAGCGGAGCCGCTGCCCGCCGCCGATCCCGACCCGGCTTGCGGTCGTCTCGACACGGTTCGGCGAAGCGCGCCGGGACGTTCGCGCCGTGCTGCGCCGGGCGGACCTCGACTGGGTCGCCGACGACGGCAGCTTTGCCCTCTCGCGCCTGGAGGGAGCCGGCGCCGCCGAGCACATAGCGGAGCGGATCACCGCAGCCGCCGCGAGCGGCGTTGACGCAGTTGTCGTGACGCGCGGCGGCGGCGATCGACTCGCGCTCGCCGTCTTTGACGCGGAGTGCGTCGTGCGCGCGATCGCGGAGGCTCCGGTGCCGATCATCACCGGTATCGGTCATGCGGCCGACCTGACGCTGGCCGATCGCGCCGCCTGGCAGCACGCGTCGACCCCGACCGACGCCGCCGACGCCGTCGTCCACGCCCACCGCGCCGCGTCAGGCGAGATCGATCGCGTGCATGGCGAGATCGACGATGCCGGCGGTCGGCCTCGCTGCGCCTCGCGACGACGCGGCGCCACCGCATCGCGATCGCGGCTGGGACGGCGATCGCGATGCTGACCGGCTGCCTCCTGGCAAGCGAGGCGACGCGGTCGGTGATCCCGGTCCTCGCGGGCGTCCCGGGCCTCACCGGCGGGCTGCTCGTCTGGCGCGAGGTGGTTCGACGCGCGTCTCACCGTCGAATCAGGGCAGCGCAGGCGCGGCACCCGGCGCCGCAGTGGCTGGACTTCGGAGCGGCACAGCAGCGGCTCCGGGAAGCAG
>JBAPVZ010000217.1:0-5800 GCA_049283435.1 Candidatus Dormiibacterota bacterium | reverse complement strand
GCCGCGATGTCGGCGTTGCGACGCTCCCAGCTCTCGTACATCGGCGTGCGCACGCCGGTGCGGGCCCAGGCGAGCAGCCGCCCGAACCCCTCGGCCTGCCGAGCGAGGTGGGTGAGCAGGTGGCCCCGCGTCCAGCCGGGCAGCGCCGTCGGTTGCCCCACCCGGTTGTCGTCAAGGCGCATCAGGTGCGCGAAGAGCAGTGCCGTGCCCTGCTCCATCCATCCGCGGTGGCGGCGCAGCGCCGCTTCGTCCAGCATCGTCAAACCGAAACTCCCGTCAGTTGCCGCGCGATCCGGTCCAGCGCTTCGTCGAGCCGGTCCGGGTCCAACGCGTAGGTGAGCCGCAGATGGTCAGCATGCCCGAATGCGCTCCCCGGCGCGACGAGCACGCTCGCCTCGTCCCGCAGGCGCGCCGCGAACCCGTCGCCGTCGATGCCCTCGGGCAGGCGCAGGAACGCGAACGAGGCGGCCTCGGGCGGTACCCAGCGCAGCGCGCTGCCGTCCCGCCCCAGCCACTCGGTCAGCGTCGCCAGACTGCGACCGATCAGGGCCCGGGACCGCCCGAGCAGCCGGTCGCGCAGGCCCGGCAGGAGCACCTGCTCGGCGATCGCCATGCTCGTCGTGGCGGCGGAGATCGTCGCGTACTCGTGGCGCCGCCAGAGATCGTCGACGAGCGCGACCGGTGCCTGCACCCAGCCGAGTCGCAGGCCCGGCAACCCGTACGCCTTGGACAGGCTGCCGAGCACGACCGTCCGCTCCGTGCGGCCGTACAGGCTCGGCCGTTCCGCTCCGTCGTGCTCGGTCCCGCGATACACCTCGTCGACGAGGAGGACGGAGCCGCACCGCTCGGCGGCGGCGACGAGGGCCGCGACCTCCGGCTCGGCCAGCACGCGGCCGGTCGGATTGTTCGGATTGCAGATCGCGATCAGCCTGGTCGCCGGCGTGACCGCCCGCGCCAGCTCGTCCGGGTCGAGCGCCCATGCCCGGTCGGGGTCGAGTCGAAACGTCCGCACCCGGCAGCCGCGATTGCGCAGGAGGCCCTCAACCTGCGGATAGGAGGGGGAGAGCACGGCGACCTCGTCGCCCGGCCGCGTGAGCGTGTCGACGACGATCGCGCCGGCCTCCGCCGCGCCGACGGTGACCAGCGTGCCGTCAGGCGAGGCGTCCGGCAGCAGCCCGGCGATGCGCTCACGGAGCACCGCGGTGCCGTTCACCTCCGGATAGTGCAGCGGCACCTCGAGCAGTGGCGCGAGCTCGAGGCCCAGCTCCTCCAGCTCGCGCAGGGTCGGTGCGCGGACGCCGCTGTCAGCGAGCTGATGGGTGACCTGCTGCTCCCAGCGGGATTGCCATTCCTCTAACGCAAAGTGTCGAAACTGAGGCAGAATCATGCGACGTTGACCCCGTGAAAAGCGAGCGCCGGCGGGCCCGGCGGGAGGCGACGATGCTGCCATGTTGAGGCAAGAGAGCCACGAGTTGGGGATGGTGCTCGCCGGCGGAGAGGGTAAGCGCCTGATGCCGCTGACCCTCGACCGGGCCAAGCCGGCGGTCCCGTTCGGTGGTACCTACCGCCTGATCGACTTCGCGCTCTCCAACCTGGCCAACGCCGGCGTCCGGCGCATCGTCGTCCTGACGCAATACAAGAGCCACAGCCTCGACCGGCACATCTCCCAGGCCTGGAGCCTGACCCCGATGCTCGGCGACTACGTGACGACGGTGCCGGCCCAGATGCGCGTCGGCCCCCGCTGGTTCCTCGGCTCCGCCGACGCCGTCTATCAGAACCTGAACCTCCTGCGCGACGAGCGACCGGACCACGTGTTCCTGTTCGGCGCCGACCACATCTACCGGATGGATCCGACGCAGATGCTCCAATTCCACCGCGAGTCGGGAGCCGGGCTGACGCTCGCGGGCATTCGGGTGCCGATCACCGAGGCGCGCGCGTTCGGCATCATCGAGGCGGACCGCAGCGGGCGCGTCAAGTCCTTCCTCGAGAAGCCGAGCCAGGCCGCGTCGATCCCCGACGAGCCGGACGTCGCCTACGCGTCGATGGGGATCTACATCTTCAGCACCGACGCGCTCATCGAGGCGGTGACCGCCGACGCCGAGGACACGGCGTCGAAGCACGACATCGGCGGGAGCATCGTGCCTCTGCTCGTCCAGCGGGGCGACGCCGTCTGCTACGACTTCGTGCAGAACCACGTGCCGGGCGTCTCCGGGCGCGAGGTCGGCTACTGGCGCGACGTCGGCGATCTCGACGCGTTCTACGAAGCGAGCATGGATCTGATCTCGCCCGACCCCGCATTCAACCTCTACAACCACGAATGGCCGATCTTCGGTTTGGCGCCGCAGCGCCCGCCGGCGAAGTTCGTCTTCGACGCCGAGGGCCGCCGCGGGGTGGCGACCGATTCCCTCGTGTCTTCGGGGGCGATCGTCTCCGGCGCGTCCATCCAGCGCTCGGTGCTGTCCCCCGACGTGTTCGTGCACAGCTGGGCCACCGTCGAGGGGTCGGTGCTGATGGATGGCGTCGACATCGGGCGCCACGCAGTCGTCCGGAACGCGATCCTCGACAAGGCGGTGCGGGTCGAGCCAGGCGTGTGCATCGGGGTCGATCACGAGCTCGATCGCGCCCGCTTCCACGTCTCCGCGCGGGGCATCGTCGCGATCCCGAAGGGCGCCGTGGTGAGGCGGGAGGGGGCGTGAGCCGGATGCCCCGGGCCCGGATCGCGCTGCTGACGCGCGAGTATCCGCCGGAGGTCTACGGCGGTGCCGGCGTCCACGTCGAGTTCCTGGCCCGGGAGCTGCGCCGGCTCGTCGACCTGCAGGTCGAGTGCTGGGGCGCTCCGCGTGACGAGGCGGGCGTGCACGCCCATCGAGCCTGGTCGGCGCTCGCCGAGCCGGAGCCCGAGGCGGCAGCCCTGCGCGCGATGTCGATCGATCTCGCGATGGTCGGCGCGGTGCAGGACGCCCAGCTCGCGCACAGCCACACCTGGTACGCGAACCTGGCCGGCCATCTCTCGCACCTGACCTGGGGGATCCCGCATGTCGTCACGACGCACAGCCTGGAGCCCCTGCGGCCCTGGAAGGCGGAGCAGCTCGGTGGCGGCTACCAGGTCTCCTCCTGGTGCGAGCGGACGGCACTGGAGGGCGCCGATCGCGTGATCGCGGTATCCGAGGGAATGCGGGACGACGTGCTCGCCTGCTACCCGGCGCTCGACCCGGCGCGGGTGACGGTCGTTCACAACGGGATCGATCCCGACACCTACCGCCCGGAACGGTCCGACGACGCCGTCCGCGCGCACGGCGTCGACCCAGCGCGCCCGTATGCGATGTTCGTCGGTCGGGTGACGCGCCAGAAGGGCCTGGCCTATCTCCTGGAGGCCGCGCTGCGCCTGCCGGCCAGGGCACAGATCGTCGTCTGCGCGGGTGCGCCGGACACGCCGGAGATCGCCGCCGAGGTCGGTGCGCTCCGCGACCGCGTACAGCGGGACCGCTCGGGCCTCGTCTGGATCGACGGGATCCTGCCCCGCGCCGACGTGATTCACCTCCTGAGCGGGGCGACGGTCTTCTGCTGCCCTTCGATCTACGAGCCGTTCGGCCTCGTCAACCTGGAGGCGATGGCGTGCGGGACGGCGGTCGTCGCGTCCGCCGTCGGCGGCATCCCGGAGATCGTCGTCGAGGGCGAGACCGGACGCCTGGTGGCCTGGGACGAGACGGTGCCGGATCGGTTCGTGGCCGGCCTCGCGGCGGCGCTGACGGAGCTGCTCGACGATCCCCGCCTCGCCGAGCGGATGGGCGAAGCCGGTCGGCAGCGCGTGCTCGACCGTTTCGGCTGGCCTCGCATCGCCGAGCGCACGGTCGCGCTCTACCGTGAGCTGCTGCCGGACGCGTGAGGCGGATCGATGCTCTGATCGCGACCTGCACGGCGCTGGTCGACGCCCTCGACGCGCGCTCCGGGCGAGGGACGGGCGCCCTCCCACGGGAGTCGAGTCAGACGAGCCGATGTCCAGAGAACGGTTGACGTGGCCCGAATGCGGGAGTACGTTCCACGCTGTATCCACCTCGGAGTTCCGGGAATCCCGACGCGTTTCGGCGGTCACCTCGTCGCCGGGGAAGCGGGTTCCGCCCTGATCGGCGGCGACCGACGAATTTGGGGGAGCAGGAGCACGGCATGACGGACACCACACTGGGCGGCAGCGGCACTCCAGGGGGCGGCTTCCTCGCCGCGCTGGACACCCGGGACATCGGCAGCCTCTACATCTACCTCGCCATCCTGGCGACGATCGGGGGCTTCCTGTTCGGCTTCGACTCCTCCAACATCGGCTCGGCGCTCCCCTTCCTCCCCTTCGATCTGGGTGCGGTCGGGATCGGCATCACGGTCGCCGGCGCGTCACTCGGCTCGTTCGCCGGCGCGCTCATCGCGGGGCCGTTGACCGACCGCTTCGGGCGCAAGTCACTGCTGCTCATCGACTCTGGGGTCTTCGCGCTCGGGTCCCTGCTCTCCGCGCTGGCTCCCAACGCGGAGGTGCTCGTCATCGGGCGGCTGCTGATCGGGCTGGCGATCGGCGGCGACTCCGCGATCGCGACCGCCTACATCGCCGAGTTCGCGCCGAAGAGCCGCCGCGGGTCGCTCTCGATCATCCAGCAATGGATGATCACGATCGGGATCCTGGTCGCCTACATCGTCGCCATCATCATCCTGCTGGTGGCACCGGGAAGCGCGACCACGGTCGACTGGCGCATCCTGCTCGGCGTCGGCTTCATCCCCGCCATCGTCTCGCTGCTGCTGCGCGCCCGGATGCCGGAATCCCCACGCTGGCTGCTGCTGCGGGGGCGTGAGGACGACGTCCGGAAGGCGATGGCGAAGCTCGGCATGTCGGTGACGGCGGAGCAGGTGCACGCCGAGGCCCTCGCGTTGCAGGCGGAGCAGGAGCAGACGGCGGGCCGAACGAACTGGACTCCGGCGGTCTGGCGCGCCCTGGTCATCATCTGCGTCTTCTTCGTCTTCCAGCAGATCACCGGCATCAACATCGCCTTCTACTACGGCCCCAAGGTGCTGACGCCGTACTTCGTCGCCGGCGCGCACGTGGCCACCGTGCAGAACGAGGTCTCGGGCGTCATGGCGGCTGCCATCCTGGCCGTCGTCAACGTCATCGCGACCTTCTTCGCCTTCCGCTACATCGACCGGGTCGGCCGCCGGCGCCTCGCCATCGGGGCCTACCTCCTGATGATCATCTTTCTGCTGGTCGGCGCGGTCGGCGCGTCCTTCCTGCACGGCGTCGTGCAGCTGATCGTGGTCGTCGTCGGCTTCGCGCTGTTCATCGCCTGCTTCGCGATCGGCATCGGCGGCACCGGCTGGTTGATCCAGGGCGAGGTCTTCCCGACCGCGGTCCGGGGTCGCGCCGCCTCGATCGGGGCGGCGGTCGACTGGCTCGCCAACTACGCCCTGATCCTCATCTTCCCGATCCTCCAGGTCGGGATCGGTCTCGGCTGGGTCATGGTCATCTTCGCGGTGCTCTGCGCGCTCGGCGCCGGCTTTGTCTACCGCTTCCTGCCGGAGACCAAGGGCCTGCGCGCCGAGGAGGTGATCAAGCTCTTCGATCATCCGGTCGAGTCGGCGAAACGAGGCGGCGGCACGCCCATGGGGTCGGCGCCCTCGCCGCCCCCCTGAGCCGCTCGCTCGCGCCGCGAATCGCGATAAGTGCGCACGCCGGCGGTCAAGCGCCGGAGTGGGCTGGGCATACGAGATGCGTGGGGCGGCCCACCAGGGCCTCGGCCGCGGCAGGCGTGGGCTGGGGGCAGTGGAG
>JBAPVZ010000216.1:0-1627 GCA_049283435.1 Candidatus Dormiibacterota bacterium | reverse complement strand
CTCGTCGTCGGCTGGAGCACCTCGGCCGCGGCGCTCGTCCAGCGCATCCGGATGTTCCCCTCCTACGGCTATCGCGTGATCGGCATCCTCACCGACCGGACGGGCGCCGGCGACGAGGCGTCCGGGGTGCCCGTGCTGGGGCGGATCGAGGATCTGGACCGCATCGTCGAGGCGCGCCACATCGCGGTCGTCTTCATCACGCTCGGCGACGTGGAGCCGAACCGAACGCTCGACGTCATCGAGCGCTGCCGCGGCGCCGGCGTCGACATCCGCATCCTGCCCGGCATCATCCAGCTGATGACGGGGCCGGTCGGGGCCGACCAGATCGACGGCATCCCGCTCATCGAAGTCCGTCAGGGCCTCGAGCTGGCGGGCACCAAGACGGCGATGAAGCGCGCCTTCGACCTCTGCTTCGCCGGGCTCGGCCTGATCCTCGTCTCTCCGCTGCTCCTCGTCATCGCCCTCCTCGTCCGGCTCAGCTCGCCGGGGCCGATCCTGATCCATCAGCCGCGGGTCGGGAAGGGCGGGGGAAGCTTCGTGACCCACAAGTTCAGGAGCATGCGCGACGACGCGGAGGCGCTGAGCGGCCCCGTCTGGGCATCCGCCGACGACCCCCGGCGGACGCCGGTCGGGAAATGGCTGCGCCGGTTCTCGTTCGACGAGCTGCCGCAGCTGTGGAACATCGTGTGCGGTGAGATGAGCCTGGTCGGCCCCCGAGCGGAGCGCCCCCAGTTCGTCGAGCAGTTCGCGGCCGAGCTGCCGCGCTACCTCGATCGGCACCTCGTGCGACCAGGCCTGACGGGCTGGGCCCAGGCGAACGACCTGCGTGGGCAGACACCGGTCGAGGACCGACTGATCTACGACCTCTACTACATTGAAAATTGGAGCCTCGCGTTCGACGTGAAGATCATCCTGCTGACCCTGGGTCGCCTCTGGACCCACAAGAATGCGTACTGACGTGACGCCGGAGCCGGCGCCGGTCTACCTGAAGCCGCGGTCGGGCGCGCGCACGCCCTGGGCCGCCGGCGCGCTCACCGGCCTCGCTGCCCGGCCCGACACGCCGATCGAGGAGGCGGAGTTCGTCGCGTTCGACCTCGAGACGAACGGGTCGACGCCGTTCTGGGTCATCGAGATCGGGGCCGAGCGGTTCTCCATGGAACGGCCGCTCTCCCTGTTCGACACGCTGTGCGACTGCAGCGCGCCGATCAACGTCTACGCGAAGCGCCGGCACCACATCGACCACTCGATGCTCCGGGGCGCCCCGTCGTTCGAAGAGGTCCGCCATGCGTTCCTCGAGTTCGCGCGGGGCGCCGCGCTCGTCGAGCACAGCCACGACGCCTTCGACACCTACCTGATGGGACGGGGGCTGCCGGAGCCGCTGCCGCACCCGATCTTCGACACCTCGGCGCTCGCTCGCGTCGTCCTCGATCTGCCGTCCGGGCAGACGCCGGGGTTGGCGCGCGTCGTCGAGCTGCTCCAACTGGAGGACAACCCGGCGCACGCGGCGCTCGGCGACGCGCAGGCGACGGCGGCGGTGTTTCGGGAGTTGGTCCGGCGCGGCCAGCAGCGACTGGGGTGGGAGACCCTCGGCGACGTCCTCGACGTCCAGCGGCGGCCGGAGGTGGAC
>JBAPVZ010000215.1:0-3498 GCA_049283435.1 Candidatus Dormiibacterota bacterium | reverse complement strand
CCGTGACCCTGGAGCGGGACGACCTGGGAGCGGCCAGCAACGACGGCAACCTCGTCGCGATGCAGCGGGTCGTGGAGCCGTATGCGCTCGCGCGCGACGACTATGCCATCTTCGCGGGCCTCGCCGGAGCGCTCGGCCTGGAGCCCGCATTCTCCGAGGGGCGCACTGCCGACGAGTGGCTTCGTCACCTCTACGCCCAGCTCGCGGAACGGCTGGCCAGGGTCGACGTCGTCGCGCCGCCATTCGAAGAGTTCTGGGAACGCGGCACCCTCGCGCTGCCGCTCCGCGAAGGCCGGGGCAACCCGCTGGGCGAGTTCCACGACGACCCCACCGGCCATCCGCTGAAGACGCCGAGTGGCCGGATCGAGATCTTCTCGGAGACGATCGACGCGTTCGGCTACGAGGACTGCCCGGGGCATCCGGCGTGGCTGGAGCCGGTCGAGTGGATCGGCAGCCCGGCGGCGGCGCGGCATCCGCTGCAGCTGGTCGCGAATCAGCCGGCGACCCGGCTGCACAGCCAGCTCGACTTCGGGGCGACGAGCCTCGAATCGAAGGTGCGCGGCCGCGAGCCGATCCGGCTGCATCCGAGCGACGCCGGCGCGCGGGGAATCGCCGACGGCGACCTGGTCCGGGTCTTCAGCGACCGCGGCGCCTGCCTGGCCGGCGCGATTCTGAGCGAGGCGCTGCGTCCCGGAGTCGTCCAGCTCTCGACTGGAGCGTGGTACGAGCCGCAGGATCCGAGCGACCCGAAGAGCCTCTGTCTGCACGGCAACCCGAACGTCGTGACGCGGGACGCCGGCACGTCCCGTCTCGCGCAGGGCTCGACCGGTCAGCTGACGCTCGTCCAGGTCGAGCGGTGGGAGGGCCCGGAGCCGCCGTCCGCACCGCACAGACCTCCGTCGATCGTGGACGGCTGAGCCACCCGGGAGGCCGAATGCCGGCGATCGGCCCTTTCCGAAGCCTGGATAGAGGCCGAGTGCCGGCGATCGGCCCTATCCGAAGCCTGGATAGCGACGCAGCGCCAGGCGTGCTGGACAGTCGCCGTTGTGCGGGCTCAAGCGAAACTGCGCAATATGTGTCTGACCGTAGCGATGGCCCAGCGGCCACGAGGAGTGTTCGGATCATAGAAACGGAGCTTCTCGAACAGCAGGATCGCCGCCAGATAGAAGCGTCCGAGCGGGTCCTCTGCGCCGTATTCGGCCCCATAGCCGGCCCAGAACCGAGCGAGATCGAAGGTCGGGCTTGTGCCGGCGCAATCTGCGAAGTAAAAGCGAACCCACGCAAGTTCCCACCGGGGATCACCGGCCATGGATTCGGAGTAGTCGAGGACGGCGCGAATGTGTCCCGAATCCGGCGCAATCAACAGGTTTCCCGTATGCATGATGTCGCCCATGTGGAGGAGGCGCGGTGAGGTGCAATCGAGCTCGTCCTCCAGACGAACGGGCAGCGATGCGAGGAGCCTCGCCTCGGCCGAATCCAGATAGCCCCTGGCCAGGTAGTGACGCGCGGCACCTTCGCAATCGAAGACCGAGGCCCATTCAGCACTGCTCGGCGTCAGGCCCGGAATGGAGAATGTTCGCTGCTGAGGATCATCACCGAGGAAACCAAACGGACCGTCGAATCTCAGCGAGTGCACACGTCGCAGCAACTGCCCGAACTCCGCCTCGTCGTAGGGGCATGGCTCGCCGCCCCCCCATTCTGCCGGAGTACCGTCGATCCACTCCCAGATGGCACAAGCCTCGCCGTGAGGTCCGGCACGAGCTCCGAACGCGACCGCCTCCGGGACGGGAAGACGGGCGGCCTGCAGACGTCCGTGGAAATACATACCCACCGGACTGTTTGGGCGCCTCTTGACTGTCAGCAGCATGCGCTCGGATCCGACCGAAAGCCGGAAGTTGCATGAGTCGGTGCCGCCGGCCCTGGGCAGGAAGCGCTCGCAGCTGTCTGGTCGGCGGCGCAGAAGGTCCTCTGCGATTACCTCCGCGTGCTGAACGGTGACGATTCGGTGCAAACGCTTCTGACCTGTCGGGAAACGAATCACCAACACCGAGACCATGGCGATCGTGCGTGGCCCGAGCGAACGGGTCCAGGGTACAACGACGATGGTCCGCCACCCCTCGGAGCATCGACCGCGCGGGTCTGGCAGGTGCACGCCCAGCTCGGCGCCGCGGCGATGCGGCCAGCCGGGGAGGCCAAGGATGGCGGAGGAGCCGGCGGAGAAGGCCCATGCTTCGATCCCGAGCCGCTCCCTGCCCTACGGCTCCAGCATTGGCAGGAGCCTCCTCCGGGTCACCTCCTCCGCCTCGGCTACCAGGGACGTCACCACCGTCGCGGCGGGCAGCAAGCGATCGATCAGGCCCGCGGTCTGGCCGGCGTAGAGGACCGCCTGGTCGGGATCGCCGGCTTCCCTCGCGGCGGCGATCCTGGCCGCCACCTCCGGCCGCCGGCGCCTGAGCTCGCCCTCGCGACCGATCCACTCCTCGACCAGGCGGTTCCGCTGCACCCGCGCGTAGGCGCCGGGCCAGACGACCCCTCCGGCGATGTCCGGAATCTCGGTCGCAATCGTGTTGTGGCCGTCGCTCTCGACGATCACCTGCTTGAAGCGCTCGTGCAGTGGGGCCTCGGGGGTGGCCAGGAACCGCGTGCCCAGCAGCACGCCGTCGGCGCCGAGCGCGATCGCCGCAGCGAGGCCGGCGCCAGTCGCGAAGCCGCCCGCGGCGAGCACGGGAACCCCGACACGCGCCGCCGTCATGGGCAGGAGGACGGAGCTCGCCATCGTCCCCACGTGGCCGCCGCCCTCGCTGCCCTGGGCAACGATGATGTCGGCGCCGGCGGTCTCCGCGGTCACCGCCTCCTCGACCGTGGAGATCATGTGCACGACGAGGCAGCCGGCGGCGTGCGCGCGCTCGAAGATCGGCTCCAGCCGCTGCTCCGGTGCCGGCCAGGCGGTCGAGAACACGGGCGGGCGGCATTCGAGGACGGCGTCAACCAGGTGCTGATTCCGGAAGAGCAGGAGGTTCATCCCGAAGGGCGCGTCGGTGCGCGCCCGGATCTCGGCGGCCAGCGCGCGCACCTGCTCGGGCGGGCGACCGCTCGCGCCCTGGATCCCGAGTCCGCCCGCGTTCGAGACCTCGGCCACCAGGTCGGGCGAGGTGCCGCCGCCCATGCCGCCGAGCACCACCGGGTGCCGGACGCCCGCCAGAGCCGTGAAACGAGTGCTGATCATCTGCCGATCATGTGCGATCTGCTCGCACTCCGGGCCACGCTCATCTCGTCCCCACCCGCACCTGATGTGGAGGTCACCGGTCCCGTGCCCCGCGAGTCGTCAGTGCGCGAGGATGCGGATCTGCGTCCAGGGGTAATCCTGCAGCCCGTTCGATCCGGCGCCCTTGACATAGGGCTGGATCAGGTACGGCTCCTTCGGGTAGTACAGCTCGGCCGCGTACTGGTTCTGGACGAGCATGCGACCGGCCTTCTGGTACTGATTCACCACCTGGT
>JBAPVZ010000214.1:0-3157 GCA_049283435.1 Candidatus Dormiibacterota bacterium | reverse complement strand
GGTGATGGCGGGGGCCGGACCGCTACGTGGTGGCCGTGGTCGATCGTGGCGGCCGTGGTCACGTGGAACCTCGCGAGCCTGCGGGCGCTCACGCTCGGGGTCGCGTACCTCAACGACAGCTCGCTGCACGAGCAGATGGTGCGCTTTGCGACGGCGCAGCTGCGTGCCGGGCACCTGCCGCTCACGAGCTGGTTCCCGTTCCTGGGTGAGGGGTCGCCGCAGTTCCTTCACTACCAGAGCCTGCCGGCGATGGTGACGGGGCTGGCGGGGCTGGCGGTCGGCCCCGACGTGGCGTTTCGCTGGTCGCTGTACCTGTTGTTGTCGTTGTGGCCGGTCAGCGTCTATCTGTCGGCCCGCGCGTTCGGTGCGGGCAGGCCGGCGGCGGCCGCTTCGGCCGCGATGGCTCCGTTCCTGGTGAGCGTCACGGGGGTCGGCTACGAGCAGCACTCCTACGTGTGGACGGGGTTCGGCGTCTGGACGCAGCTGTGGGCGTCGTGGACGTTGCCGCTCGCGTGGGGCTATAGCTGGCGAGCGATCCGCGACGGGCGCGGCTACTTCCCGTCTGTTCTGCTCACGACGCTCACCCTCGCGCTGCACTTCGAGACCGGCTACCTGGCGCTCTCGGTGCTGCTCGTTTGGCCGCTCGTCGCCGGCCGGCCGCTCCTCGATCGGTTGCGGCGGGCCGCGGTCCTTCTGGGCGGTTCGCTGCTCGCGGCGGCGTGGGTGATCGTCCCGCTTGTTGCGCAGCGGGGGTGGGCGGCTGTCAACGAGCCGCTGCAGGGCAGCGGACTGGTCAACGGCTACGGCGCGCGTCGCGTCCTCGACTGGCTGGTCTCGGGGCAGCTGCTCGACCACGGCCGGCTGCCCGTCGTGACCGTGTTGGCGGCGCTCGGGTTGGGACTGGCGTGGCTTGCGTGGTCCTCTGACGCCGACGCCCGCGCGCTGCTGGTCGCGCTCGCCGTGTGCCTGCTGCTCGCGTTCGGTCGCACGACGTTCGGGTCGCTCGTCGATCTGATCCCGGGCAGCGCCGACCTCTTCTTCCGCCGTTTCATGATGGGCGTGCAGCTCGCCGCACTGCTGCTCGCCGGCCGCGGGGCGGCGTGGCTGGCGGCCGGCGGCGTGCGGCTGCTCGAAGCCCGGGTCTCGAGATGGCCGTCTCGCCTGTCCCCGGCGGCCGTGCTCGTAGGGGCGGTCGCGGTGCTCGCGCCCGCGTGGCTCCAGCTCGGCGCCTACGACCGCCGTGACGGCACCGCGATCGCGACCCAGCGCCGCGCGGACGACACCGACAGCGCCGAGCTCGACCGCCTCGTCGCGGTGATCGAGCGCGATCGCGGCGGGCGGACGTACGCGGGGATGCCGTCGAACTGGGGCCAGGACTTCACCGTCGGGTCGGTCCCCGTCTTCAAGTACCTCGAGAGCCGCGACGTCGACGAGGTCGGTTACACGCTGCGCACCGCGTCGCTGATGACCGATCCCGAGTACTACTTCGATGAGCACAACCCCTCCGACTACCGGCTGTTCGCGATCCACTACCTCATCCTCCCCACCGGCTCCAGACCTCCCGTCCCCGCTGCGCTCACGGTCCGGGCCGGCGCCTACTCGCTGTGGACGCTGCCAGGCGCCGGCGGCGTCCTTTCCGCCGGCACGATCGTCGGTCACCTGACCGCGAACCGAACCGACATCGCCACGCGGACGCTTCCGGTGCTGCGCTCCGACCTGGCCCAGCACGAGCGCTACGAGCAGGTGCGGTTTGACCAGGGCGGCTCGGGGGTCCCGGCTCGATCCTCGCGATCGTCGACGGTGCCGCCGCCTCCAGGGTCGGCCGGCACCGTGGTCGCGGAAGCCGACCGTCTCACCGCGGGCCGGGCCACTGCGACCGTCGCGATGCGCCGGCGCGGCGTTGTCGTCCTGAGCGCCTCGTTTGACCCCGGCTGGACTGCGACCGTCGACGGACGCTCACAGCCCACGGAGATGGTGGCGCCCGCCCTGGTCGCGACGACCGTGCAAGCGGGAACGCATCGCGTCGTGTTCCGCTACCGCGGCTTTCGTGGGTATCCGCTGCTGCTCGCGATCAGCGCGGGGGCGCTGCTCGCGCTGCTCTGCGCGGAGGTCGCGCGCCTTCATACGGCAGCACCGCGCAAGCCCCGTCGGCTCTAACCCGCTGGCTTGCCAGTACGCCGAGCGGCGCCGGGGATCCGGGTCAACTTCGCACTCCGGCGATCAGCCGTTCGCGATCGAACATCGCCGCTACGGCTCGCCAGCCGAGTCCGTCGATGGCCAGCAGTGCCGCGCCGAGAGCGAGTGCGAGGCCGGTCGATGGCGGGATCACTTTGAACTGCAACAGGGCGACGACAGCGAGCGGAGGCAGGCTGGCGAGCACGCTGAGCTGCTGGGCGACGCGGATATCGGTCGAGCGAGCGGAGATCGCGATCCCGACCCAGATCGACCAGCCCGCGAGCAGCGGCGTGAACAGCAGCTGGATCAGGACGTGTGAGCCCGCGAAGACCGCCGAGGCAATGCCCGGGTGGGCGAGCAGAGCCGTCGCCGCGAGGAAGATCCCGAAGATCGCGTAGGCGATCGTGAGCGTCGGGGCAGCCACCGCGAGCGCCTTTCCGACGAGGAACTCCTCGCGGTGGATCGGCGTGATCAAGATCGGCTCCAGGGTGCCCTGCTCACGCTCACCGACCACCGAATAGGCCGACAGGGTCGACGGGACGATCGCGGGAATCAACAGTAGGTACAGCAGCGATATGCCGACCCGCGCGTCGAGCTTGGAGCTGGCCGCCGATGCCGACACGGTGAGCAGCTGGACGATCGGCGCGGCGATGAAGAGCAGCGGCAGGAACGCCATTGTGCCGATCACGAAGCGGTTGTGTCGGTAATCCCGCAGCTCCTTGACGAGGATCGCCGCGACGCGCGTCCAGCTGAAGCTCATCGCCGTTTGGCCTCCACGTCCTCGTCGATCAGCTGCAGGTAGATGTCCTCCAACGAGTGGCGAGACTCGGCGAGGGAGAGGATGTCGGCGCCGGCGGCGACCAGCGCGCGTGCGACCGCGGGAGCGGCGATCTCCGGGTCAGACACGGCCACCTCGTAGCCGCCGGACGCAGAAACTGCCCACCCATCGACCCCTGGCAGGTCGCCGAACACCACACCGGGA
>JBAPVZ010000213.1:0-1559 GCA_049283435.1 Candidatus Dormiibacterota bacterium | reverse complement strand
AAGAGGCTGAGCAGCGTTGCGATCACGAGCCAGTAGCCGGTCGTGATGCGGGAGAACTGGAACGTCTGCCCGCCGACCCCCTCGCGGTAGAGGCCGACCCCGGCGAACATCACGAGCGTCGTCACCGCCATCGCCCAGAGCACGGCGAGGAACTCGTCGATGAAGTCGACGCCGCGCCGCTGCCGGTAGACGCCGAGGATGAGGAAGACGAGGACGAGGATCAGCGCCTGGACCGGGGCCGCGGCCAGGTAGCGATCGGGCGCCGGGGGCTCGCCGCCCGGGATCGGCGGCACGTTGGGAAGGATGCGGAACCGGAGCTCGTAGGCGAAGAGCGCGGCGAGCAGCGCCATCACGGCGTCCAGGGACCCCTGCAGCAGCGCGATCCGCGTCCCCCGTGTCATCGCCGCCCCACCGGCAGCAACCCGCGGACGAACGCCCACTCGTCGCGGTCGATCGCGCGCACGAGGAGCAGGACGACGCCGTAGACCAGCGCCGCCCCCGCGATGACCGGAATGACCAACCATCCGGTGACGCCGCGAAACGGGAGCAGAGCCAGACCCATCACCACACCGGCAAGCAGGATGCGCCAGCTGAGCCGGAGAATCGGCAGCGCCGCGAGGTGGCGGCGCAACAGGAAGTATCCGATCGTCGTCAGCGCCGCCTCCGTGATGACCGTCGTCCAGGAGGAGCCGATGTAGCCCCAGAGCGGGATTGCGACCAGGTTCGTCCCGACGTTGATCACCATCGACCAGAACGCTGCCCAGGCGAAGCTCGACTGCCGCTCCATCGCGTTCAACGCGCCGATGAACGCGTTCGTCACGAACATGAACAGCATCCCGATCGAGAGGATCTGGAACGCGGGCTCGGCGGGCCGGTACTGGTAGATGAATCGAAACGCGGGCGACAGGGCGACGCAGCCGATCATCGTCGGCAGACCGATCGCCAGCAGGCCCTTCCAGAACCGCTCCACCGCCCACTGGAAACGCTCGTCATGCTCCTTCCACATCACGGAGAGGACGGGGAAGGCCACGCTCAGCATCGTCTGTGGCAGGAAGAGGACGGACGCGAAGACCTTGTAGCCGCTGTAGTACCAACCGGCCTCCGTGTGGCCCTTGAACAGCGTCACGAGCGGCTGGTCGACCTGGAAGTAGATCGACGTGATGATGAACGTCAGCGCGAACGGCAACCCGACACGAGCCCAGGAGCCGACGAAGCGCCAGTCGAGCGAGGGGCGGATCCGGGCGATGCCGCGCCAGTGCAGCACGACCAGGAAGTACACGCAGTCGAAGCCGTAGCTCAACGCGTATGCCCACAGGTAATAGACGGGTCCCTGACGGGTCGCGACGCCGGCCAGGACGGCGACCAGCAGGAGCGCCGACTCGGCGACGATCGCGATCGCCTCCAGGCGCAGCCGCTGCACCGCATACAGCCCGCCGCGCAGCAGGTTCGAGTAGGACGCCAGCAGCATCATCACGAAGCCGGCAGGGATCATCGCGATCTCGCCACGATTGAAGACGTCGACGCAGACGGCGAACACCACGAGGGCGACCAGGGCAAAC
>JBAPVZ010000212.1:0-6401 GCA_049283435.1 Candidatus Dormiibacterota bacterium | reverse complement strand
GGCCGCGACAGCGGCGACAGGCACTGGACCCTCAGGGTATCGGATACGCGCACCCACCTCGCCTTGGGGGGAGGCATCGTCCGGCGCGAGACTTCGCGGATGCTGTTGGCGTGGGCTCGCCGAGCGGGATGCAAGGCGAAGCCACGCCGCGACGGTGGTCGGGATCGCCCGGTATTCGCGACCTAGCTCGGTCCTCGATGCATGATGGGCAGCATCGTGGTGCTCACAGGTGCCGGGTAACATGCAAGAGGGCGACGAGATGGCTGCGCAACCAGCACAGCCCGAGGCACGTGCCGCGGGGAGCAGGCTGTCTGATCAGGATGCGGCTCTGCTGAACGGGCGGAAGGTCATGATCGTGATGCCGGCTTACAACGCGGCGCGGACGGTCCGGCAGACGTGGAGAGGGATCCCGCAAGAATGGGTCCAGCGTGTGATCCTGGTGGACGACGGTTCCACCGATGACACCGTCGAGGTCGCGAAGTCGCTCAACCTGCAGGTCATCGAACACCCGCACAACGTCGGGTACGGTGGCAATCAAAAGACGTGCTACCTGGAGGCCCTGCGCCAAGGGGCCGATGTCGTGGTCATGCTGCATCCGGATGGCCAGTACGACCCCACCCTGCTCCCCGACCTCGTCCGGCCGATCCTGTCCGGAAAGGCAGACCTGGTGCTGGGGTCCCGGTTCCTTCACCAAGGCGGGGCCAGACAGGGCGGCATGCCGCTGTACAAGTTCATCTCCAATCGCTTCCTGACGGAGTCCGAGAACCTTGTTCTCCGAAGCCGGTTCTCTGAACTCCACACCGGCTACCGGGCCTATAGCCGCGAATTCCTCACCACCATCCCGTTCCTCCGGAACTCGAACGACTTTGTCTTCGACACGGAGGTAATCGCCCAGGCGGTCAACTTCGGCTCCCGGATTGTGGAGGTCCCGGTCGAGACCAAGTACTTTCCGGAGGCGTCGTCAGCAACCTTCGCTCAAAGCCTCGTCTACGGCCTCAAAACTGAGGTGACAATGGGCAAGCTCCTGCTCCACCGTCTTCACGTCGGTCGATCCCGCCTTTTCAAGCGTTGAACTGGAGGGAACCCATCGGCACGGTTGACGTGCCGCGCCGCCGCGTGTTGTACAGCGCTCGCACTCGCGCCCAGATCCGATGACCGTCGCCGGCGGGTCGCGCCGAAAGAAGCTCTCCTACCTACGCGTCCTGCTGTCGCCGCGTCGCGGGCTGACGAGCGCGGAGTCGGCAGTCTGGGCCGGGAAGAGCCGTGCCGAAACCTGGAACACCACGGTTGAAACCAACGCGACCAGCACGATCGCGGCCAGGATGTCGAGGACGTAGTGCTCGCCGAGGTAGACGATGGAGAAGTAGACGCACAGGGAGTAGGCGAAGAACGCGACGCCGAGCTTGCGGTTGAGGCCCCAGACCGAGACCGCGGCCAGGGTGGGATAGGCTGCGTGCAGGGACGGAAAGGCGGCGAACTTGTCCGAGTCGAAGGTGAAGAGCGGTGACTCGTAGTAGTTCACACCCCAGCCGTTGATGACCTCGTCGAGGACATGGTGCACTTGGTGCGGGTATTGGTACCAGGGCGGAGCGGTGGGGAAAAACAGATAGAAGACGAACGCCACCAGAGACATCGCCAGCAGTGTGGCCACGAAGATCCAGTACCGGCGGCGGTCCTTGAGCCAGAGGATGAACCCGGTGCCCATCGGGACCACGAAGTGCATGAAATAGAAGCCCATCGTCAGCCAGTGGAGGAGTGTGCTGTGGGGCGGGTCGTAGAGGTGCGACTGGAGCCAGACGTTGGGCAGCGTGCCCCCGAAGAGCGCCTGCTCCCAGGCGCCGATGTCGTGGGGAGCGATCCCGGTGCGCCCAGTCAAACCTCCCAGTTGCTCGTAGGCGAGAAACAGGATGAGGAAGGGCACGAAGTCGAAGATGAACTGCTTGCCGCGGCCCAGCGCAAAGGCGACCAAAACCAGCGCCAGAACCACGTACTCGGGCTCGATGGAAATGCCACGCCACAGCAGGACGCCGAAGATGATGGCCAGGTAGAGGATGCTTCCGACCAGCAGCAACCGGCTCCGCAGCGTCAGCCGGCTGATCGCCGCCCACCTGCGACGACGAGGTTGCGGGGGCGCCGACGGTGGCGGATGCCTCAACGGTGGCCGCCTTCGGCGGCCTGGCGGCCGGCCAGGTTAGGCAAGCCTCCGTCGGGCGCGTTCATGGCGCGGCGAGTCTACCGGCTTCCCACTCCGGCTGTTAACCAAGGCACCGGGCAACCTCGATCTTCCGAGCCGTCGTGTGATGGCTGACCCGGCATCCGCGCCCATCTCGCCGAGTGGAAGGAGCGCACGCGTCGGGTGGCGAGTACCTGTCCCCCGTCTCGTCCAACCAAACGCAACGGATCGTCGGACTCCCCGCTCTGCCTGCAGGCTCGTGGAGCGGATCGATGGCATGGCTGCGGGCGGCTGGTCGCTCGGCTACGCAACCGACGAACCCGGGGTCCTCTACGTGTCCGCCCCTCGGCGCTCTGTTCGAGGTCGAGGGCCGCGACGACCCATTCCGGGATGCCCCGTACCTCGAATCGGCTCGGGAATGCGTGAGACCGATCACCCGCGCCTTCAGTGGGTGAGACTCGGACTGCCGTCCTCCCGCCGCCACCCGGCGAGGGCGCCCGGAAGGTCGTGCCGGGAGGTGATGCCGAGTTTGCGAAACGCGTTACCGAGGTGCCAGTCGACGGTCTTCCGGGCCAGATAGAGGGTTTGGGCGATCTGGGGCGTGGAGAGTCCTCGCGCGGCCAGCCGCACCACGCGATCCTCAGCCGGGCTCAATACTCGTTCGCTGACCCGGCGGGACGCTGAGGGGCGACCTCCCGCGGCCCGTAGCTCGTCGCCGGCATAGCCGGCGAGGGGCCGAGCGCCGGCCGAGCGGGCGATCTCGAGGCCCCGACGCAATGGCTCCCGGCCGGCGACGGCGTGGCCGCCACGACGCAGGCCGGCGCCCAGGGAGATCAGGGCCCTGGCGTGCTCGAGGCGGGCCGGCGAATCCTGCAGCACCTGCGCCGCCTCTTCGAGAAGGCGCAATCCCTCCTTCCCCGCCTGAACGGTGCCGGCCGCGCACAGCGCCACCCCGAGCGTTCGACGGGCGCCGATCGCCCGAGCCTGAGCCAGCTCGGCCATGGCGAGCTCGGTCGCGTCGCGTCGCCGACCGACCGCCATGGCAGCGAGCGCAGCCCAGCTTCGCCAGGCCAGCACGGTCGGCTGCGTCATGCCGAACCGCTCGGCGTGGGCGCCGGCCGCGGCGAGAGCGGAGAAGGCGAGATCTGCGCGGTTCCGCAGCAGCGCCAGGCGGCCGCGCGCCGCGTAGGTGAGGGCTCGTTCAGGCCGATCGTCGGGGAGCTCCTCGCCCAACTGCACGGCCCGTTCGGCGGCGTCGAGGTCGCCCCGGCCCATCTCTGCACCGGCCAGGATGGGGGCGACCCAGCCGACGCACATGTCCCACCCCGCCCGGCAGATCACGAGGGTGTGTTCGGCATCGGCGACCGCCCCCTCGAGGTCGCCTCGTCGGTAGCGGAGCAGCGAACGCCAGTGGCTCGCGGTCCCCTCGGCGATCAGCGAACCTGCCTGCTGACCCGCGTCCAGCGACTGCTCGATCGCGGAGCCTGCCGCTTCGAAGTCGTCAACCGCGATGAGGGCGAGCACGGGGCCGCCGGTGATGACGCCATAAAAGCCGTCGTCGGCGGGCAGGCCGGCCAGCGCGGCCCGGCCGGTTCGCACCACCTCCTGGGCCGGCCGACCGGCGGCAAGCATCGCTCCGGCGAGCTGGGCCAGGAGACCGGCGTCCTCGGGGAGCCGGCCGGATTGGGCGGCTTGCAACACGCTGCTCAGGCGTTCGACGGCGGCAGGGCGAGGAGTGGTGCCGACGCTGGCGATCGCGAGGGAGTCAGCGACCAGCTGCGCGGCGGTCTGGTCTTCGGCGGTGCCGATCTCTTCTTGCGCCCGATCGATCGCCTCGGCGGCGGCCTCGAACTCGGAGCGGGCGAAGAGCAGCCGAGCCAGCGCCCGGAGGGTCGCGACCCGCCGGACGGGGTCGTCGACGAGCCCCAGCGCCGCGGTCAGATGGGCTACGGCGTCGAACCTGCCCGTGGCCGCCTGGGCCAGCGCCAACGACGCGTACACCTGGCCTCGCCGCGACGACGGGGGCGGTTCGGCGAGTGCGCGCTCGAGCAGTCGCACCGCGCCCCGATGCTCGCCTCGGGCGGCAGCGCGCTCGGCGGCCTGGCACAGCATGGCCACGACCTCGGGATCGCCCTGGGGCCGGCAGACGACCAGGTGGGCGGCGACGGTCTCGACGGGCCCATCGTCAGCGCGCACCAGGTCCGCGGCGCGCCGGTGGGCCCGCGAGCGGGCCAGGGCCGGCACATCGGCATGGACCGCCGCCCTGATCAGGGGATGGATGAACACCAGCGGGTCGCCGGGACGCAGGATGCGGGCGGCGGCGAGCGTGTCGGCAGCCGCTTCGGCGGCTTCGTCGTCGAGGCGGGCCAGACGCCCGACCACGTGCAGCGGGGTGCCGTCGCCCAGCACGGCGGCGGCGGCGGCGAGCGCCGGCGCGGGATCGGCCAGTCGAGCCAGACGCACGAGCACCGAGTGCAGCACCGACTCCGGCACCACGGCTTCGACATCGAAGGTCGCGTCGGCGGAGAGCCCTTCGGCTCGGACCAGCTCCAGCAACTCGTGCAGGTAGAACGGGTTGCCGCCCGTGCTCCGCGCGCACGCCTGCCAGAACTGGTCGGCCGCGTCCGGGTAGACGCCGCGCACCACCTGCGCCACGGCGGCGTCGGAGAGCGGTCGGGGGCGGAGGAGGTCGTGCCCGAACGCCCCGATCAGGCCCCGGGTCAGCTCCGACGGCGCGTCCGGGACGCCGCTCCTGGCGGCGACGAGCATCGCCACCGGAGAGCCGCCGATGTCGGAGGCCAGGTGGGCCAGGAAGCGCAGCGACGAGCTGTCGGCCCATTGGGCGTCATCGACGATCAGTGTCAACGGGACCCGACCGGCGGCGGCCAGCCGCAAGGTCAGCGTCCGCAGGGCAAGGACCAGTGCGGACCCGTGGTCGGCGCCGTGCCCCTCAGCCGTCGGGACGCAGCCCGTGAACAGCTCCTCGGCCGACGCCGCCGAACCGGCGAACAGCTGCCGGCGCCGTGGCGGGTCGAGTTCGTCGAGCGCCGGCTCCAACAGTCGGAGAGCCAGCCCGAAGGCGAAGTCGCGCTCCATCTCGAGGCCCCCGGCGGCCATCACCATCATGCCGGCGGCGCGGGCCTGCTCCCGAGCGTCGATGAGCAGCCGCGACTTGCCGATTCCCGGCTCTCCCTCGAGAACGACCAGTCGACCCGACCGGAACGGGCCGACGACAGTGCATCGTCGATCCTGGCCAGCTCCGAGGCTCGCTCCAGCAGCCGGCGCTCATCGACCGACGCAACCCCGCCCACGAGTGTGAGGATACGTCAGAACTTGGTCTGTGGATTGGCCGTCAGCGAAAGTCCCGGCACTTAAATCCCGGTATGTCCGCGCGTAGATACCGGTGGTCTCACCGGCGACAGCACGGGGCGAGGGCGACAGGATCAGGCCGGTGAGTCCTCAGCGCCTGCGGATCATTCTCGACGTCGACCCGACCAGTGAGCCCATCGAGGGCTTGATCTCGGTTCAAGGGGCCCCCGATCGCGACTTCTCCGGGTGGATGGGGCTGACTCGCGCCCTGGAGATGGCGCTGCGTGCCGCCGCCGAGGGGAGTGCCGAGGGGAGGACGAGCCGACCGGCGGACGGCACGTCCGCGCTCACGTTCGGTGCAGGACCCGACTGCGATCAGGAGGCCTCGGAATGAGTACGCGTAGGGTGCGCGACCGGTCTCTGCAGGGTCGCCTGATCAGATCGGGCCAACTGCTCGGTCTCGTCGCCATTCTGTCCGGCAGCGGGCTGCTGGGGCTGGGCCTGATCGGTGTCCCGAGGGCCGAGGCCGCGACCACGACGACGGCGACGTTCTCGTACAGCGCCCAGCCGCAGGGCTGGACCGTACCACCCGGGGTCACCCAGGCCACCTTCGACCTGTTCGGCTCCGCCGGGCAGGGAGCTCTGAGCAACGAGGGCGGTCAGGGCGGGGAAACCACCGCGACGATCGCGGTCACCCCGGGTCAGACCTACTGGATCGTGACCGGGGCACCCGGCTCCGCCTACGGGCCAGGGACGAACGGCGGCGGTGCCGCCACCCCCGGAGGTCCCGGCGGTGGTGGCACCGACGTCAGCACCGACGGCGCGGATTCGGCCACTCGCCTGATCGTGGCGGGCGGGGGCGGCGGGGCCGGCGCGGACACGTTCTTCGACCAGGGGGCTCGGTCGACCGACGTTCCCG